>CAXSEU010000058.1:1239-3334 GCA_964236485.1 uncultured Lichenihabitans sp.
CGGCGACGTGGGGGCTTTGCCGCCGAGCGACATCGTTCTCCCCCCCGATCTTCGTGGCCAAGTCTGCGGGCCGGGCCGCCACAACGCCATCGCCGAGGCCGAGGCCGAGGATGCCGACATCACTCTGGCGCCCGCGGCTGTTCCGTTCGGCCAGCCAGCCGAGAGACAGGAACTCATGAGCCTCGCGGCGCCCATGGCCGCCGGCGCCGCCGGTGTGACGACGCCAACCGGGAGGATCCAGCTCCTCGGCCCGCGTGCGGCGTTCGAGCCCGTGAAGGTCTTCGTCGGGCCGGCGGCGGGTTGGACCGGAACCGTCGCGGGGCCCGTCGAGGAAAGTGCTCCCGGACCGAAAGGCCCTGCGTCCTCGCCGAGGGCGGTGGCCATGACTGGGACGCCCGACGCCCCCCCGGGCTCGGGCGATCGTCTCGCGGCACCCTTGGCGCTGGCCGGGGCGACGCCGCCCACTGCGGCGCTCGTGGCGGCCAACAAGGCCGTGAAGTCGAAGGGCAGACTAAGCCTTCGCGCGCCGCGCAGGACCGAGGCCGCCGTCAAGAAGGTCGTGGTTGCAAAGGCCGGTCCGCAGAAGGCCAGCCCCGCGAGAGCGGTCCCGAAACCGGAGCATGCCCGCAAAGGCGCGAAACCCAAGAGAGCCAAGGCCGCCAAGAAGTGACGGCCGGGCTCGGATCGGCGATCCCGGTCACGGTCCTGACGGGCTTCCTGGGGGCCGGCAAGACGACGCTGCTGAACCGTCTCCTCCGGGCACCCGCGATGGCCGGAACGGCGGTGATCGTCAACGAGTTCGGCGAGATCGGGATCGATCACCTCCTCGTCGAGCGGGTCGACGGCGACATGCTGATGCTGACGACCGGGTGCCTGTGCTGCATGGCGCGTGGCGATCTCGTGGTCGCGTTGGAGAGCCTCGTCGAGCGACGCAGCCGCGGGGATCTCGCCTTCGACCGCATCGTCGTCGAGACAACGGGGCTGGCGGACCCCGGACCCGTGCTGAATGCCCTTTTGCCAAGTCCCAGCCTCGGCACCTGCCGGCTGGAACGCCTCATCACCGTCGTCGATGCCAGCGCCGGGACGGCAGTGTTGGAACGGTCCGCCGAGGCCGCCCGGCAGGTCGCGTTGGCGGACGTCCTCGTGCTGTCCAAGACCGATCTCGTGCGTTCCGGCAGCGCCGCGTTGCTGGAGGCGCTGACGACTTGGCTGCGGATGCTCAATCCGGCCGCGCGGCTCTGCCTCTCGACGCAAGTCGAAACCCTGCTGGATGGGCAGGAACCACCGCGTTCGTCCGAGCGCGACGGGGTGATCGGGCGCGGGGGGCCTCATCGGCATCTCCACGGCATCGAGGCCCTGAGCCTGCGTGCCGGGTCCGTCGACGCCCGGTCCTTCGAACGTTTCCTCGACCGTCTGCTCGGACGGCACGGCGCCGACCTGCTCAGGCTCAAGGGTTTCTTGGCCACGCCCGACGACCTGGATCACCCGACGCTGATCAATGTGGTGCAGCACCGGGTTCATCCGGCCCGAAGGCTTGGTGCTTGGCCGGACGCGGATCGCGGCACCCGGCTTGTCGCGATTGCCAGGAGCGGCATCGCCGACGGGATCACCGAACTTTGGGCCGCATTCTTCGGGCCGCCGCGGATCGACCGGCCGGACGCCGCCGCATTCCTCAAGGAGGAGCGCCCGGGGCTGTTCTAGGGTCTTGTCAGCGCGATCGCCACCCGCGCCGCGAGGGCCGCGTTGTTGCGGATGAGGGCGATGTTGGTCCTGAGGCTCTTGCCCGCCGTCAGTTCGACCATGCGGGACAGGATGAACGGGGTCACCGCCTTGGCCGAAATGCCGCGCGCCCTGGCGTCCGCGACGGCGGTCTCGAGGTGGACGGCGATCTCGTGCCCGGCGATCTCGTCCGCTTCGCCGACGGGGTTGGCCACCAGAACGCCGCCTTCGAGCCCGAGGGCACGCTTGGCCTTTACGAGCGCGGCGATGGCCTCCGGCGTGTCGAGGCGCAGTGGAGCCTTGAGGCCGCTCGTCCGGCTCCAGAAGGCCGGGAGGTCATCGACGCCGTATGCGATCACCGGCACGCCCCGCGTCT
>CAXSEU010000058.1:3344-6452 GCA_964236485.1 uncultured Lichenihabitans sp.
CCGCGCGCCAAGCCGTCGAGGCCGAGGTCGACCGGGAACTGCCCGGCGCCGAGATCGTCGAGCCGCCGGACCACCGTCACGGGCGTTCGTCCGAGCTCTTCGAGGTCGGCCGAGATGTCCATGGTGTCCTCGACCCCGCGATGCACGCCGCCGATGCCGCCCGTGGCGAAGACCGCAACGCCAGCAAGGGCCGCGCAGATCATGGTGGCTGCGACGGTCGTGGAGCCATCCCGCTGCTGCGCGATGGCGAAGGGCAGGTCGGCCCGACTGAGCTTGAGCACATCGGTCGCCGTGCCAAGCCGCCCGATCTCCGCCTCGGAGAGGCCCACTTTGATGCGGCCGCCGAGCACGGCGATGGTCGCGGGGACCGCGCTGGCTTGGCGGATGACGCGCTCGACCGATCGGGCCGTCTCGACGTTGGCGGGGTAGGGCATGCCGTGGGTGATGATGGTCGATTCAAGCGCCACGACGGGACGACCCGCCGCCAGCGCGCCGAGGACTTCGGGGGCGACATCGAGGAACGGCGAGGGGAGGGGCGGCATCTACGGTCTCGTCTCCGGCGCGAGCGGCAGGTGTTGCCGGGCGTGGTCTTCAAGCCGGGCAAATGAGAGATCCGTTCGGGCGCTCCCGATTCGCTCCAGCGTCAGCGACGCGGCGATGCAACCCCATCCCGCGGCGATGGGTAGTGGCGATCCCACGAGAATCGCCGCGAGGGTGGTCGCCACGAGCGCGTCGCCGGCGCCCGTCACATCCGCGACCTCGGCCGGCACCGCCGGCACATGAACTGGCTCGCCCGTCGCCTCGCCAACCAGCACGCCGTCTCTCCCGAGCGTCAGCACCACCGACTTCGCTCCCTTGTCGCGCAGTCCTCGGACAGCACTGTGGGGCGCCAGGCTTGAGCGTGACGATTGCAGAATGGAGGCGGCCTCGTCGAGGTTGAGGAAGAGGATGTCGAGGCCCTCGAGCGAGGCGGGCAGGCGACCGGCCTTGGCGACGGACACCGCGTCCACAGCGATCCTGCCGACGAAGGGCGTCGGTCGATGGAGCAACCGCTCCAGAAAGGCTGGGGTGCAGTTGCAGTCGACGAAGATCCAGCTGCCATCGTCACTGACCTGTTGCAAGAGACTGTCGTCGAGCCCGTCGAAGATCGCCATGTCGGCGACGCCGACACTGAGGTTCCGATCAGGCTCCAGCAAGGCCATGTACTCGGCCGTGCTGCTCCCTGGGACGATCTCGACGCCTGCCGTGTCGACACCGAGGCTTTCGAGGTGGCGCTTCAGGCGAAGCCCGTTCTCGTCGTCGCCGATGCGTGACAGAAGGGCGGTCGAGACGCCAAGCCGCGCCAGGTTCTCGGCGACATTGCGGGCGACGCCGCCGAAGGAGCGGGAGCTGATCGCGGGGTTCGAGGTCCCTGGAACGATGCTGCGGCGCGCCACGAACGTAACATCGACGGCGGCGCCCCCGATGCAGAGCACCCGTCCCTCGACGAGGCGTGGTGCGCCCGCGGCGAAAACCTGCGCGCCGTGATGGCGCGGCGATCGGAACCCGCCCTTTTCATCCACCATGGAGCCGGGATAAAGCTTCTTTTCACGAAAGCAAGGACGGCCTCCCTTGGGGCGGATATCGGGAGAGCGGTGTCTTGAAATTGTCGAAGCGACTCGCCAGCGAAGCCGCTTTTCTGAGCGGGATGGTGCGTATCCTTCGTCGCTCCGTCCCCATCGCCAAACATCCCGACAAGACGCTTGGCGACCTGATCGACAGCCTGGCCGAGACGTTCGCGGACCGCGTCGCCCTCGTATCGGAGCGGGAAACCTTCACCTATCGGCAATGGGGCGGCCGCGCCAACCGTTACGCCCGGTGGGCCCTGTCGCACGGCCTCGGCAAGGGCGACACCGTGTGCCTGCTGATGCCGAACCGCGCCGAATACCTCTCCGTCTGGATGGGGATTGCCAAGGCCGGGGGTGCGACCGCGCTGCTCAACACCAACCTCAACGGCGAGGCCCTGGCCCATTCGATCAGGATCGTCGGCTCGCAGATCGTCATCGTCGAGGCCGCCATGCTGGCGCAACTGGAAGCGGCGCTCCGGCTCGTCGATCGTCCGATGCGGGTCTTCGTGCACGGGCCGGGCGGCTCCTATCCGCGGATCGACGCCGAGGTCGAGGCCTTGTCGGAGGCGCCGCTCGCACCATCGGAACGGCCGACGCTCACCATCGAAGACAAATGCATTTTCGTCTTCACCTCGGGGACCACGGGACTGCCCAAGGCGGCGAACCTCAACCATTACCGAGTGCAACTCGCCATGCAGGCTTTCGCGGGCGTTGCCGGCTCCACCCGGCGCGACCGCATCTATGATTGCCTGCCGATGTACCACACCAACGGCGGCGTGCTGGCACCGGGCCTGACGCTCACGGTCGGCGGAACCTGCATCATTCGCGACAGGTTTTCGGCGCGCGAGTTCTGGCCGGACATCGTCAAGCCTCGCTGCACGATGTTCATCTACATCGGCGAGCTTTGCCGTTACCTCGTGCAATCGCCGCCGAGCCCGGACGACCGGGCGCACCCGATCAGGCTCTGCATCGGCAACGGCCTCCGGCCCGACGTTTGGGCGCCGTTCCGGGACCGCTTCGGCATCGGGACGATCCGGGAATTTTACGCCTCGACCGAAGGCAATTGCTCGATGTTCAACCTCGACTCCCATCCGGAGGCGGTCGGGCGCGTTCCCAAATGGATCGCATCCCGCTTTCCGATTCGGGTCATCAGGTTCGACATCGAGTCCGAAGAGCCCGTCCGCGGGGGCGAGGGTCTTTGCATCGAATGCGTGCCGGACGAGATCGGCGAGGTCGTGGGGGAGATCGTCGCGGACCCCTCCAGGCCCGGCAACCGCTTCGAAGGCTACACGGATCGGACGGCGACCGAGCGCAAGATCCTTCATGACGTCCTGCGACCCGGCGACGCCTGGTTCCGCACCGGGGATCTGATGCGCCGCGATAGCCTCGGCTATTTCTATTTCGTCGACCGGGTCGGCGACACCTTTCGCTGGAAGGGGGAGAATGTCGCGACCTCGCAGGTGAGCGAGACGATCACCGGTTTCCCAGGCGTCATCGCAGC
>CAXSEU010000058.1:6462-7820 GCA_964236485.1 uncultured Lichenihabitans sp.
CCAATATCAAGGGCGTCTTCCATATCTACGAAGGGGCGCGCCGGCATGGCGTCACTCCTCCTCGAGGATCCTCTCGCATTCGATCTCGCAAGCTTTCGCGGGTTCCTGGAGACGCGCCTCCCCGCCTACGCGATCCCGGTGTTCATCCGCTTCGCCAAGAGCCTCGCCGTCACGGGCACGTTCAAGCAAAGGAAGATCGAGCTTGTCCGCGATGGCTTCGATCCCGCTCGCGCCGATGGCCCCGTGTTCTTCCAGGACCCGGCGTCCCGTCGCTACGTTCCGCTCGACCCTGCGGCCTTCGAGGAGATCTCCTCGCGCCATATCCGCCTGTAGGCTTGGCACACGATCTTGAGACCATCTTCAGGAATGGCTGGTCTGATGCCCGCCTGGGACGCGGGCGGGCCGCTGGAACGGAGGTCGGTTATGGCCGTGCAGGCGGCTTGGCGCAGTCCTGCGCCGCGAGAGACCGACCCGCCGGCACCGCAGCCGCCGGACACGACATGGCCGGCTCAGGAACTCGTCGTCGAGGCTCTGGACACCGACGCCGTGGCTCGGCACGTCTCGGCCTGGGCGGATCTGGCATCGCGCTGCCTCGAGCCCAACCCCTTCATGGCGCCGGAATTCTGTCTTCCGGCGGCCCGGCATCTGGTGTCGCCCGGCACCCTCACCTTCGTTCTCGTCTGGGAACCCGGTCCCCAGGCGACGCGGCGTCTCTTGGCGATCTGCCCCTTGGCCCGATCGCCTCTCCCGGGTTGGCCGGTCGCCGCCGTCTGGTTCCACGATCTCGCCGCACTGGGCGCACCTTTGCTTTGCCGGTATGCCGCCGCCTCGGCGTTTCACGCGATCCTGGCCTGGATGGCGCGCAACCTGCCGAGACGGGCGGCTCTGTCCGTGACAGCGCTCGTCAGCGATGGTCCGACGGCGCTGCTTCTCGCTGCGACAGCGCGGGAGACCGGCCGTGGGGTCCGTTTTCTCGACGAGCGGCGGCGCGCCATCCTGCCCGGCGCGTTGGCTCAGGCGTCGGCCGGCCTCGCCGCTCTTCCGGCGCGTCGCGGCAAGGAACTTCAGCGGCAGCGGCGTCGTCTGGCGGAGCGCGGCGTCCTGCGCTACGAGAGCGCCGACGATCCGGATGCCCTGTCGGCCGCCTTGGAAGACTTCCTCAGCCTGGAGGCGCGGGGCTGGAAAGGACGGGCGGGCACGGCCCTCGCCAAAGACGAGGCGCAAGCGGCCTTCGTGCGCGACCTGGCGTTCGACAACCGCTCGCTCGTCCTGCAGTCCCTCTTCCGCGGCGGGCCCATGAGCCGCGCCGCCCTCGCCCGCGTCACTCGCCTCACCCGCGCCACCACGTCGCAGCTCGT
>CAXSEU010000058.1:7830-12225 GCA_964236485.1 uncultured Lichenihabitans sp.
GCAGATGACCGCGCAGGGTCATTGTCGGATGGCCACCTTGCGGCTCGACGCGCAGCCGATCGCCATGGGCATCATCTTGTCCAGTCGAAACCGAGATTACTTCTGGAAGACCGCGTACGCCGAAGACCATGCGGCGCTGTCGCCCGGCGTCCAGTTCGTGCTCGACCTGACGCGATTACAGCAAAGCCGGCGGGCCATCGCCTTGACCGACTCTTGCGCCATTCCCGACCACCCCATGATCGATCGCCTTTGGCCCGGCCGTCTCGCCCTCGTCGACGCGCTGATCGCGATCAGGCCCGGCCACGGCCTTGCCTTCCGGGTCAGCGTAGGAGCGGAACGAGCCCGCAGGCGGTTTCGCTCGCGGATCAAGAATTTGCACGGCCGAGTGTGGGCCCGCGCGCATGCCACTTTCAGGCGCGAACGAACCATGTAGACCCGCGACGCCTTTTCGGTGTGCGGGCGTGCTTGCACGCCTCAGACCGCTATGTTACCCAGCGGCCACTGGCCATTCAAATTGTTCATTGCAACAGCGGCCATCCATGGGCCACCCATGGATCAGGGGGGCTATCGTCGCGCGAGCCGCAACCGGTGGCTCCGGGCCGAGCTGAGCCGAAATCGTCGAGGGCAGATATACCGTGGCCGATGCTGAAGACATCGTATCCGGGATGGCAGGGCGTTACGCCGCCGCCCTTTTTTCGCTTGCCAAAGAAAGTCGGGCCGTCGATTCCGTTGCGGCGGACCTGAAGGCGTTTTCATCGCTGGTGGACGGCAGCGAGGATCTCAAGCTTCTAGTGCGAAGCCCGGTGTTCAGCGCCGAGGATCAGACTCGCGCGCTCGGCAAGGTGCTCGAGGCTGTCGGGATCGGCGGCCTTGCGGCCCGGTTCCTGCTGCTGGTCGCTTCGAAGCGACGGCTCTTCGCCGTGAAGGGCATGATCGCCGATTTCCTCGCCCTCAACGATGCCGACCGCGGCGTGTCCCGCGCCAAGGTGACCGTGGCCGAACCATTGAGCAGCGCCAATCTCGATGCGCTGCGCTCGGCGCTGCGCGACGTGACCGGCGGCAAGTCCGTCGAGGTGGACGTCAAGGTCGATCCTGCCATCCTGGGCGGACTCGTCGTGCAACTCGGTAGCCGCATGGTCGACGGATCACTGAAGACCAAGCTCAACTCAATCCGAACACGCATGAAAGAGGTCGGCTGATGGATATCCGCGCCGCTGAGATTTCCGACATCCTGCGTCGGGAAATTCAAAATTTCGGTACCGAGGCTGAAGTCACCGAAGTCGGCCAGGTCTTGTCGGTCGGCGACGGCATCGCGCGCGTGTACGGCCTCGACAATGTGCAGTCCGGCGAGATGGTCGAGTTCGAGTCCGGCGTGCGGGGCATGGCGCTCAATCTCGAGGCGGACAACGTCGGCGTCGTGATCTTCGGCTCCGACCGCGAGATTGGCGAAGGCCAGACCGTGAAGCGGACCGGCTCCATCGTCGACGTGCCGGTGGGCAAGGGCCTCTTGGGCCGCGTGGTCGACGCACTCGGTAATCCGATCGACGGCAAAGGGCCGATCCGGACCGACCGGCGCGCCCGCGTCGACGTCAAGGCGCCCGGCATCATCCCTCGAAAATCCGTGCACGAGCCAATGGCGACCGGCCTGAAGGCCGTTGACGCCTTGATCCCGATCGGTCGCGGACAGCGCGAATTGATCATCGGCGATCGTCAGACCGGCAAGACCGCCGTGATCCTCGATGCGATCTTGAACCAGAAGTCGCTGAACGGGGGCGATGACGAGAGCCAGAAGCTCTATTGCGTCTATGTGGCGGTGGGTCAGAAGCGTTCCACCGTCGCCCAGTTCGTCAAGGTCCTGGAAGAGCATGGCGCACTCGAATACACGATCGTCATCGCGGCCACCGCCTCCGATCCCGCCCCGATGCAGTTCCTCGCGCCCTTCGCGGGCTGTGCCATGGGCGAATATTTCCGCGACAACGGGATGCACGCCCTGATCGTCTACGACGACCTGTCCAAGCAGGCCGTCGCCTATCGTCAGATGTCGCTGCTGCTGCGCCGACCGCCTGGCCGCGAAGCCTATCCGGGTGACGTCTTCTATCTTCATTCGCGGTTGCTGGAACGCGCCGCGAAGCTAAACGACGAGCGCGGCGGGGGCTCCCTGACCGCGCTGCCGGTCATCGAGACGCAGGCCAACGACGTGTCCGCCTACATCCCCACCAACGTCATCTCGATCACCGACGGCCAGATCTTCCTCGAGACCGACCTTTTCTATCAGGGCATCCGGCCGGCCGTGAACGTCGGGCTGTCTGTGTCGCGCGTCGGCTCCGCGGCCCAGACCAAGGCGATGAAGAAGGTCGCGGGCAAGATCAAGGGCGAACTCGCGCAGTACCGGGAGATGGCGGCCTTCGCGCAGTTCGGTTCGGATCTCGACGCGGTGACGCAGCGCCTGCTCAACCGTGGTTCGCGCCTGACCGAACTCCTGAAGCAGCCGCAGTTCTCGCCGCTGAAGATGGAAGAGCAGGTCTGCGTGATCTATGCAGGCGTGAACGGCTATCTCGACACCCTGCCGGTCAACCGGGTACGCGGCTTCGAGGAGGGGCTTCTCGGCTTGCTGCGGACCAGCCATGCGCCGTTGCTCGACGGCATTCGCACATCCAAGGATCTCAGCGACGAGAATGCCGCCAAGCTGAAGTCCGTTGTCGAAGGCTTTGCGAAATCCTTCGCTTGAACATTCACCTTTAGCGGAAACGAGCGAGACAGATGCCTTCGCTGAAGGATTTGCGAAACCGGATCTCCTCGGTCAAATCGACCCAGAAGATCACAAAAGCCATGCAGATGGTGGCTGCGGCCAAGCTTCGTCGCGCCCAGACGGCAGCGGAGGCGGCCCGCCCTTACGCGGAACGCATGGAGAAGGTTCTCGCGAATCTGGCACGCGGGATCGGGGCCGGTACGCAGGCGCCCCCGCTTCTGGCCGGCAACGGCCGCGACCAGGTCCATCTCCTCGTGGTCTGCACGGCCGAGCGGGGGCTCTGCGGCGCGTTCAATTCCTCTATCGTGCGTCTCGCCCGCGAACAGGCGACAAGGCTGCTCCAGAGCGGCAAGAGCGTCAAAATCCTTTGCATCGGCAAGAAGGGCTGGGACCAGCTTCGCCGCCAGTTCGAACAGAACATCGTCGAACTGATCGAGCTGCGCGCCGTGAAGACGATCGGCTTCGGCAATGCCGACCCCATCGGCAAGAAGATCATCGCCATGTTCGAGGCGGGTGAATTCGATCATTGTACGCTGTTCTTCTCCCGCTTCCGTTCGGTGATCCAGCAGGTCCCGACCGCGCTTCGCCTGATACCGGCCGAAATCCCGGCCGGGAACGACTCCCTCCGGAGCGGCGCATCCTATGAGTACGAGCCGGGCGAGGAGGAAATCCTGGCGACCCTGCTGCCGCGCAATATCTCCGTGCAGGTGTTTCGCGCCTTGCTGGAGAACGCCGCGTCCGAGCAAGGCTCGCGCATGAGCGCCATGGACAACGCCACACGCAATGCCGGTGAGATGATCAAGAAGCAGACGCAGACCTACAACCGGTCCCGCCAAGCCATGATCACCAAGGAACTGATCGAAATCATTTCGGGCGCCGAAGCCCTTTGACCGGGGTGCCCGCCGTGCCGCCCGGCATGGCGGCTCGAGGCTCCCAGGCCAAACGTCATTCGATGCGCCGAGGCGCATCGCCGATAAAGCCGAGAGGACACGATGTCTGACACTTCCTTCGCCCCCTTTCCCGCGGATGCCAAGCCCAACACGCCCCTTGGGCGTGTGACGCAGGTCATCGGCCCGGTCGTGGACGTGAAGTTCGAGGGCCATCTGCCGGAAATCCTGAACGCGCTCGAAACCAGCAACAACGGCACTCGGCTGGTGCTCGAAGTCGCGCAGCATCTGGGCGAGAGCGCGGTGCGCTGCATCGCCATGGACATCTCCGAGGGGCTGACCCGTGGCCAGGCGGTCACCGACACGGGTGCGCCCATCCGCGTGCCGGTCGGCGAGGCCACGCTGGGACGCATCATGAACGTCATCGGCGAGCCTGTGGACGAACTCGGGCCCATCATGACGGCGGATCGGCGCCCCATTCATCAGCCGGCGCCGAGCTACGCGGACCAATCGACCGATGCGCAGATCCTCGAGACAGGCATCAAGGTCGTCGACCTTCTGGCGCCCTATGCCCGCGGCGGCAAGATCGGCCTGTTCGGCGGTGCCGGCGTCGGCAAGACCGTGCTGATCATGGAATTGATCAACAACGTCGCGAAGGCCCATGGCGGTTATTCGGTCTTCGCCGGAGTCGGCGAGCGAACCCGCGAAGGCAACGACCTCTACCACGAGATGATCGAATCCAAGGTGAACGTCGATCCG
>CAXSEU010000059.1:0-2612 GCA_964236485.1 uncultured Lichenihabitans sp.
GGGTGGAGCAGCTCATGACGGCGGTCGCCAAGGTCCGGAACGCCCGATGACCGTGCCGGAGATCGAACCGATGTCGAAACCCGTGAGAGTCCTGTTCGCCGGCGAGTCGTGGATGACGCATAGCCTGCACATCAAGGGCTTCGATTCTTTCGACATGTCGTCCTACCACGAGGGCGGGACCGAGATGATCGCGGCCCTGCGGGGCGGCGGCATCGATGTCACCTATCAGCCCAGCCACATCGCGATGAACCACTTTCCCTACACGCGGGAGGCTCTCGAGGCCTTCGACGTGGTGATCCTGAGCGACATCGGGGCGAACACGCTGTTGCTGCCCGACCGCGTCGCCATCCGGTCGGAGCCCTCGCCCAACCGCCTGCATCTCATCCGCGACTTCGTGCTGGGCGGGGGCGGCCTGCTGATGGTCGGCGGCTACCTGACCTTCCAGGGTATCCAGGCCAAGGGCAACTACAAGGGGAGTGCGGTCGAAGAGGTGCTGCCGATCGAACTCCTTGCCTCCGACGATCGGAACGAGCAGCCGCAAGGCATCGCGCCGACAGTCGTCGAGGCGGGACACCCCGTGCTGGCTGGCCTTTCCGACTGGCCGCGGTTCCTCGGCTACAACCGCTCCACCGCGCGGCCCGACGCCACCGTTCTGGCGCGCTTCGGCGACGACCCGTTCATCGCGGTGCGCGAGCCGGGACGCGGCCGCAGCGCGGTCTTCTCCTCGGATTGCGGGCCGCACTGGGGACCCCCGGCCTTCGTGAACTGGAGCGGCTACGGCCCGCTCTGGATCAACCTCGTGACATGGCTCGCCGGCGTCAGGCGCCCGGTCTAATGGCGGCGTGACGCGCGTCGCGTCGCCCAATTCTTGCATCGATCCGATTAGCTGGAGGTCATCTCTGATGAATGCGCACCGCCCGTCTTCGAGTCTTTCGGTTCTGGGCCCCCTGCGGTCCCTCTTCCTCGCCGGCACCATCCTGGCCTGCGCGACGAACCTGGCCCAGGCGGCCGACAAGATGGTGGGCGGCGAGTTCGCCCTGAAAGGCGAGGTGACCGCGACCGTCGGTCCCAACGGTGCGACCGGGCAGGCCGCGAGCGTCCTGTCGTTCACGGACGACGAGATCAAGAAGCTGCAGGCCGGCCATTATTCCGTGGCGCTGCTGTTCCAGACGAGTTCCGATTGGGCCAATGCGGTCACGGGCGGCGCGCAGGACGAACTCAGGCAGCTCGGCATCGAGGTCGCCGGTCTCAGCAATTCCAACTACAGCGCCTCCGATCAGGCGCATGCGGTGCAGACGATCCTGGCGAAAAAGCCCTCCGGCATCGTGGTCTGGCCGGTCAACCCGGATGAACTGCGGCCCGCGCTGCAGAAGGCGGCCGACGCCGGGGTGAAGCTCGCCCTCATCAGCAACATGCCGTCGGGGTTCCAGCAGGGCAAGGACTATGTCGGCCTCGTCGGCGACGACCTCTTCGCCATGGGCCAGAAGACCGCGCAAGGGCTCGCGAAAGCGATCGGCGAGGAAGGCGAGATCGGCTTTCTCTATTTCGACGCCAACGCCTATGTGGTGAACCAGCGCGACGCCGCGTTCCGGACAACCGTCGAGAAGGAGTTCCCCAAGGTCAGGATCACGGCAACCCAGGGCTTTTCCGATCCGCAGCGCGCCTTCCAGATCGCCAGCGCGATGATCCTCCAGCATCCAAATCTGAAAGCCGTCTACGCGCCTTGGGCGGAGCCGGCCGCAGGCGTGCTCCAGGCCGTTCGGGCGGCGCACCGCGGCGACATCGCGGTCGGCACGATGGACCTGTCGAACACCGTCGCGGTGTCGTTGGCGCAAGGCGGTGCCGTGAAGGCGCTCGTCATCGACGATCCTTACTCCATCGGGAAATCACTTGTCGCGGAGATCGGTTACGCGCTTCTCGGCAAGGCCGTGCCGGCCTACATCCAGGTGCCGGCTATTCCGGTGACGAAGGCCAGCTTGCTCGACGCCTACGCTCAAAGCTACCGTGCCGTCCCACCGCCCGAAGTCACCCACGCCCTCGGCAAGTAAGCTCGGTCCTCGAAGCGGGTTGGTCGTCGGCCAGCACGCTCCGCCTCAGGCGAAGCACCATGACCGATCCCCTCACCAGGACAGCCGAACCGGCGCCGAGCGCCCGCGTGGCGGGTTTGACGGACCGTCATCGCTTCCGCTGGTCCGATCTGACGGTCTATCTCGGTTTCGTCCTGGTTTTCGGTTTCTTCGCCATCACGCTCAGCGACAAGGGTTTCCTGACCGCCCAGAACGCCACCTCGATCGTCTCGCAGGTGACGCCGATCGCGCTCATGGCCTTTGGCGCCGTGTTCGTGCTGACGGCGGGTGAGATCGATCTGTCGATCGGTTCGGTCGTGGCCATGTCGGCGCTCTTCACGGCGCTGGGACTGCGGCACTTCGGTCTGCCGGCCGGGATCGCCTTCGGGGTTCTGACCGGCGTCGGGGCGGGCCTGCTGAACGGCCTGCTGATCGTCGGCCTCCGGGTGCCGTCCTTCCTCATCACCCTTGGAACCATGCAATTGTTCGGCGGCATCGCGCAGATGTCGACGCAGTTGCAGGACGTGCCGATCATGGATCAGGCCT
>CAXSEU010000059.1:2622-12208 GCA_964236485.1 uncultured Lichenihabitans sp.
CCCCGGATCGGGAACCGCGGGCTGGCTGGGCGTGTCGGGCACGATCGGCCCGCTGTCCAACGCGATAATATGGCTCATCACCGGCTTCGTCGTGGCCCATCTGGCCTACCGCAACCTGGCCTTCGGCTGGCGGGTCATGGCGACCGGCAGCAACGGCGCGAGCGCGCGAGCGCTCGGGGTCAACACGCGGCGCGTGCGCGTTTCGGTGATGGTGATCTCGTCCTGCACGGCCGCGCTCGCGGGCATGCTCTACGCCGGCGAGGTGCAGGGCGCGGTCTATACGCTGGGCTCGAGCGACCTTCTGACCGTGCTGGCCGGGGTGGTGATCGGCGGCACCAGCCTCTTCGGCGGCCAGGGCAGCATACCGGGCGCCCTCCTCGGCTCGATCCTTATGGCGATGATCGTCAACGGCCTCGTGCTGATGGGCGCGACCGTGCAGCAGCAGATCGTCGTGCAGGGCGTCATCATCGTCCTCGCGGTCGCGGTAAGCCAAAGGCAGCCTCCCGAATGAGCGAAGTCACGCCGGCGGGAGGCGGCGAGCCGCTGCTCCGGGTCTCGGGGCTCGGCAAGACCTTCGGCGGCCTGCGCGCGCTCGAAGCCATCGACCTGTCGGTCTGGCCGGGCGAGGTGGTGGGACTGGTCGGCGACAACGGCGCCGGCAAGTCGACGCTCGTGCGGTGCATCGCCGGCGTCTACGCGCCCGAGGAGGGCGAGGTCGCGGTGGCCGGGGTTCCGATGGGCCACGGTGGCCCCAAACGCGCGGCGGAGCTCGGCATCGAGGTGGTGCATCAGGACCTCTCCCTGGTCATGCACGGGGATGTCGCCCAGAACCTCTACCTCAATCGTGAAATCCGCTCCCGCCTGCCGGGGCTTAAGCAGATCGGCTGGCTCGACAAGAAGGCGATGCGCGCCGGCGCGCGCACCATCCTCGATCAGGTCGGAATGGGCGGCACGGTCTCGGTGCGCCAGCGCGTCCGCGACCTTTCGGGCGGGCAGCGGCAGTGCGTCGCCATCGGCCGCGCGGTCGGCTGGAGCCGCAGGATCGTCTTCCTCGACGAGCCGACAGCGGCGCTCGGCGTACGCCAGACGCGGCATGTCCTCGACCTCATCGCCCGCTTGCGGCACGGGGGGATCGCAGTCGTGCTCATCAGCCACAACATGGAACAGGTGCTGGAAGCCTGCGACAGGGTCGTGGTGCTCCGGCTGGGGCGCAAGGTCGCCGACGAACCTGCGGCCACGCTCGACGGACCGACGCTGGTCGGCTACGTCACCGGCCTTCGCCGGGCCGAGATCTAGGACATGGGACGCGAGATCAGGCTGGGGCTCCACGCCGAGGGCGAGGCGGCCGACGGATGGACCCGGGTGCTGCGGCAGGACAGGCTCCCCTGGGATCGGGCCGACGAGCCGGCCCGGCCCATCATGATCTTCGACGGCAGCCTTCCAGCCTGGTGTGGCGATCTCGTCCATGGGGGCGGGGTGGCGGTGATCACGGGCGCGCCGCGCGCCGACGCACTGCTCGGCCCGAGCGTCACCGCCACGCTCAACCGCTACCTGCCCCCCGCCCGGGACCGCGAGGCCGCCATGCCGTGCCTGGCGCGTCTTTTCGACGGGAAAGGCCAGGGCGAAATTCGCCTGCACGAGAATCGCAAGGCCCGCGGCGGCCGCCTCGCGGACGTCAGGCCGGCGGTCCTGACGCGGCGGCACGGTCGCGGCTGGTTCGTCTACACCGGACTGCCGCTCGCCCGGCACATCGCCGCAGGCGGAGACAGCCTGCGGGCGTTCACGGACACCTCCAACGTCACCGAGCGGGTCGCGACCGTCGACAAGGCCGAGGTCGCGGATACGATGACCTGGATGCTGCAGCAGGCCTTCGCGGTGCTGGATCTTCCCTTCGTTCGCATCGCCCGCTACCCGGGGGCAGCCCGGTCGGTGTTCCTGTTTCGCGTCGATGTCGATGGCCTCTTCGGCCACCACTGCCGAACCATCGCCGAACTGGCTGAAACCCACGGCATCAAGGGTTCCTTCTATTTCAACGCGTCGCTCTGCCGGGCTCATCCAGGCGACCTTTCGCGCCATTGGCTCGGCGCACACGAGGTCGCCCACCATGCCGATGCGCACGATCTCTTCGACAGCCTCGAGGAGAACAAGGCCAATCTCCAGGGGGGCGCCGCGTGGTTGGAGCGACAGCTTGGCGTGCGCACGACCGGCTATGTCGCACCGCGTGGTTTGTGGAACCCGGCGCTCGATGGCGCCATGGCGGAGCTCGGCCACGTCTACTCCTCCGATTTCGGACTCGACTTCGATTCGCTGCCCTTCTTCACGCCGGCCGGCGTCCTCCAGATTCCGGTCCATCCGTTCTCGCCTGAACGGCTTTGCATTCACCAGGAGGATGCCGGCCTCGGGGCGCCGAGCAGCCACGCGGTGTTGCAGCACTACCTTGCGGCGCTGGAGCGCCAGGTGGCGCTCCGCCGGCCGGCCCACCTCTACGGGCACCCCGAGGTGCTCGGCCGCATGGCGCGTGCGGTTCTGCCGGCGTTGTTCAGCGCCGTGGCGCGTCTCGGCCTTCCCTCCATGACGGTGGCGAATTTCGCGCAATGGTGGCTCGCGCGGGACAAGACCGATCTCACCCTGTCGATCGACGCGACCGGCGCGCTCGCGGTGGAGACCACGGGCGAGGCCGTCGAGGTCCTCGTGGCGGCACCAGCGCGTGTGACCCTGGACGGGAAGACCCACGATATCGCGCCGGGAGGCTGGACGGCGCTCGACCGGGGCCTTGGAGCGTGCCGGTGAGCGACCACGCGAGTCCGACGCCCCTCTTCCTCTGCATCGGCGATATCGACGTCGACATCCTGATCGGGGTGGATCGCCTGCCGACACGCGACGGCAAGGTCAACGGCGAACATCTGCGGCGGGTACCGGGCGGGATGGCCAGCAATGTCTCGGTGGCATTGGCGAGGCTCGGCGCCGCCGTCCGCATCCTCGGGCGGGTGGGCGATGACGACGAAGCGGACTTCGCGCTCGACGGGCTGGGACGGGCCGGCGTCGACACGGCCTTCGTATCGCGGCTGGCCGGAGTGAGGACCTTCAGCTGTATCGGTCTCGTCACGCCCGACGGCGAGAAGTCGCTGGTGAAGCTGATGACCGCCGCCTACCGGCCGGCCCCCGAGGACCTCACCGGCGAGGCTTGCCGGGGGGTCGGCCACATTCACCTGACGTCGGCGGGCGACCCCGCGCTCTGCAAGCGGGTGGTCGAGGCCGCGCGTGCCGAAGGCGCAACGACGTCGCTCGACGTCGAGCGGGCGGATTGCCCGTCCGGGCCGCTCGACCTCGAGGCGGCGATCGAAGGCTTCGATCTCCTCTTCGGCAGCGCCGAGGCGCGCGCGGTCCTCGACACGCGGCTAGGCGGGCGGCTCCTCGAGCTCGTGCCGACCGTCGTCACCACACTCGGGGAGGGCGGGGCGCGCCTCGAGGGCGGCGGGGCCACGATCGATGTCGAAGGCTTTCCGGCCGATGTGCTCGACACCACGGGGGCAGGGGACTGTTTCGCCGCCGCCTGCCTCCATGCCCGGCTGGTGCGGCGGCTCGGCTGGCCGGAGGCTCTGCGTTTCGCCAACAGGGCTGCCGCGCTGTCGACGCAGGGCCTCGGTGCGCAGGCCGCCCTGCCGACCCTGGCTGAGGTCGAGGCAGCCCTGGCGTGCCGATCCAATGATGCGGAGGAGGAGCCATGTTTCTCGAAGGATTGAGACGGCGCAACCCCGGCCTGATCGAACAGGCGATCGTCCTGCATCAACGCGGTGCCATCCCGGCCAACACCTATGTGATCGATCTCGACGCCGTGGCCGGCAATGCGGCCCTGATCCGGGCAGAAGCCGACCGGGCGGGGCTCAAGGTCTTCGCCATGACCAAGCAGATGGGCCGCAACGGCGATTTCTGCCGCGCCGTGAAGTCCGGCGGGATCGACAAGGCCGTGGCGGTCGACATGGAATGCGCCCGCGCCTGCACGCGCGCCGGGCTCGGCCTCGGCCATGTGGGCCACCTCGTTCAAGTGCCACGTCACGAGGCCGAGGCGGCAGGGCGAATGGCCCCGGATTTCTGGACCGTCTTCAATCGAAAGAAGGCCGACGAGGCGGCGGCAGCCGCCATTGCCTATGGGCGGCGGCAGGCGCTGCTGGCCCGCGTCGAGGCACCTGGCGACCAGTTCTACAACGGGCACGAGGGCGGGTTCGCGGCCGAAGCCGTGGTTGCGGTGGCGGATGCCATGGACAGGCTGGATGGCGGCCGTTTCGCCGGCATCACAACCTTTCCGGCGCTGCTGTTCGAGGACCGCGCGGGCACCGTGCGGCCGACGCACAATCTCGAGACCTTGGCCCGCTGCGTCGAAGCGCTCGGCAGGGCCGGGCGGCACGACGTCGAGGTGAACGCGCCGGGAACCACCTCCTCGGTGACGATCCGGATGCTCGCCGATCACGGCGCGACGCAATGCGAGCCCGGCCATGGCCTGACGGGAACGACCCCGCTCCACGCGGGCCGCGAATTGCCCGAAGTGCCGGCCGTGTGTTACGTCACCGAAATCTCCCACCTTCACGCCGGCCGGGCCTATTGCTTCGGGGGCGGGCTCTACATTGATCCGGTCTTTCCGGACTACGATGTCCGGGTCGTTGTCGGGCGTGACCCCGCCGCCGCGGCCGGCGGGCTGCGCCGCGTCGATATCCCGCCGCCCGCCGCGATCGATTATTACGGCATGATCGACGCGTCCGGCTCCGGTGCACCCGAGGTCGGCGATACGGTGGTGTTCGGCTTTCGTCCGCAGGCTTTCGTGACCCGCGCCTATACGGTGGGGATCTCCGACATCAGCACCGGCAAGCCCGAAGTGCACCCCATCCACGATGCCTTCGGTCGCCCTGTGGACCGGGCCTCGGATGCGTAGCCGCGGCCCGGTGCGGCGCCGAGGCCAGTCGAAGTCAGAGCACGCGACCTTCGGCGCCCTCCGGCGGCCTATCGCATCACGCCGGTATGACCCAGCGAGTAGCGGCCGGGTTGCGGCCAAACCGTCAGCCCGTGGGGCGTTCGGCCGACGGGAATCTTGACAACCTCACCACTGGCGGTGTCGAAGGCGTACGCCACGTTGTCGAAGCGGCCCGACAGCCAGAGATGCTTGCCGTCGGCGCTCACATTGCCCATGTCCGGACTGCCGCCGCCCGGGATCGGCCAGGTGGCCTCGATCTTGCGCGTCGCGAAATCGATCACCGACACGTTCCCCTTGCCGTGGGGTGGTCCCCCGACGAGGTGAGACCCTCGATTCGACACGTACAGCTTCTTGCCGTCCCGACTCGGATAAAGACCGTGGGCTCCGATGCCGGTGGGGATGAAGCCGACCTCGTTGAAACCCTCGGCGTCGATCAGGTGGACGCCGTCCGTCATCATGTTGGCGACATAGAAGAGCCGGCCATCCGGCGAGATGCGGATGTCCTGGGGCATGCCGCCTTTCGCCAGCTTTAGAATGCCGAGCAGCTTGCGGCCGACGACGTCGATCCTGGCGAGGGAGCCCGAGAACTCGCAGGTGAACACCGCGGTATGACCGTCGGCGGAGAAATCCGCATGGTTGAGGCCGGCACATTCGGGGATGGTCAACGACCCCTGGAGCTTCATCGTTTGGGGGTCGCGATACTCGAGCCGCCGTCGCGCCTCGGCGACCACGATGGCCGAGGTTCCGTCGGGCGTGAAATACATGTTGTAGGCATCTTCCATCGGCAGGATCCGCGTCAGCTTGCCGGTCCGAGGATCGATCGACGTGAGACTTCCCCAGATCCTGTGGCTTTTGGCGCTGCCGGTGACCCAGAGCGTCTTCAGATCCCAGGACGGGACGATGTGCTGCGGACCCCGGCCGACCGCGAAGCGGTCCACGACCTTCATGGTCGCGGGATCGATGACGGAGACGTCTTCCGACGCGAGGTTCGGGACGTAGACGCGATCGAGCGCGCCGGCGACGGCGGGGCTGAGCTGGCCGGCCGTCGAATGGGCATAGACGTTTACCGGCTGAACGACGGCTTCGCGGGACTGCCGCCACTCCTGGAGGTCGGCCGGCGGTTGCGGCTGAGCGCGCGCGCGCACCGGGAAGCACGCCCATGCAAGGGCAACCAGGGCGCCGATCCCGAGCCACGAGCGAAAACTGCGGTTCAACATGGACGTCCCAGCGAAGTGTGGCCCCGCCGCCTCCGCGGCCGGCGTACGGACGCATCCTTGGGTCTTGGGCCGGTGAAGCGAATAGCCGCGGCGCTCATGGACGCCGGGGCCGGTCGATGGCGGCCTTGATGGCGGCCGTGGTGTCGGCGACGATCGAATCGACGGCAAGCCTGCCCACTTCGGCGCTGGACCGGCGTGGATCACCGTAGACCCCATGGGCGGCGTCGAGGTTGGCGCCGGATCGAAGCCCTTCCGTGCGGACGAACCCGGGAGCGACCGCCATGGTCAGCGACGTGTCGGCGGCGCCCGCGTGGGTTCCGGCTTCCGCCGCCGAATAGCCGTGGCCCTTGAGAACGGCACTGAATCCGCTCGTCGCGGCATGGTAATATTCGGGAATGAAATGCGCCCTGGCGGGGCTTGCGGACCACTTCCGGTTCAGGTCGTCGGCGACGGCCGCGAGATCGCCCTGATAGCTTCCGTGTTCCCCGATCAGCACCACGTCCTTGAACCCGTGAAGTGCGAAGCTCGACGCTGCCGAGGCGACCGTCTTGCGAAAAACGTCGGCCGGCACCGTGATGGTGCCGGGAAAGCGCATGTGGGAGGTCGGCGGACTGATGCTGCCTTCGGGAACGTAGGCCAGGACCGGTGCGACCAGCGTGTGCCCCAGCGTGCGGGCAATTTTTTCCGACAGCACTTTTGCCCGCATGTCGTGCTTGCCGAGCGCGATATCGGGCCCGCTCTGCTCGACGCCGCCGACCGGGATGATGATGGTCGTCGTTCCGGATGCGATGAGGTCCCGGAGTTCGGTCCACGTCACCTCCTCGAGCCACACGGTGTCCGGCCCCTGTGCCAGGATGGGCCCCGAGGACAGCAGCGTGAACAGCAGGGTAAGAACGGCAAAGCGGGACATTGGTGCCGTCTCGAGGCGTTGACGATGGGGAACCTTATGCCGGCTGGGAGTTAAAAAGCCTAGACGAACATCGCGCTTGTATGAGGGATGTTCGGTGGCTTTTTCGCGGAACGTTGCGTGATGATCGAGGGGCGGGCCGGACCGGCCGAAGTGGATTTCGTGCTGAACGGCGCCCGCCTCTTGCCCGACGGCGGGATCGAAGAGCGGATCGAGCGCATCGCGGCCGACTACGGGACGACCGTGCGGATCCACAAGGCGCGCCATGGTTCGGACCTGGCCATGCTGGCGTCCCGCGCCGCGGCGGGGCGGGGCCAGGCGGTGGTGGCGGGAGGCGGCGACGGCTCCGTCAGTGCCGTCGCCGCGGTTCTGGCGGGGACCGATCGTGCCCTCGGGGTTCTGCCGCTCGGCACCCTGAATCACTTCGCCAAGGATCTCGACATCCCGCTGGACCTCGATGACGCGATCCGCACCGTCTTCAGCGGCCGCATCGTCAGGGTGGATGTCGGCGAGGTGAACGGACGCGTCTTCCTGAACAATTCCAGCATCGGCCTCTATCCCAAGCTGGTTCACCTGCGCGAGAAGCAGCAACAGGGCGGCAGTTCGAAATGGGTCGCCTTCGCGCGTTCGCTCGTCGCGGTGATCCGCGACTATTCACGCGTGAGGATCAGCCTGTCGACAGACGAGGAAAGCGGGATGACCTACGACACCCCGTTCCTCTTCGTCGGCAACAACCCCTATGAGGTCGCGGGGCTCGATATCGGGTCGAGGACCGCGCTCGACGGCGGCATGCTCTGGGTCTGCGCGGCGCCCCGGGCCGGCAGTGGGGATCTCCTCGCCATGGGGGTCCGGGCGCTCTTCGACCGGCTGAGGGGCAGCGACGTCGAGACTTTCGAGACCGGCAACCTGCTGGTCGGCACCCGCCACAAGCACCTGGAGGTCAGCGCCGACGGCGAGCTCGTCCGTCTCCACAGCCCGCTCCACTATCGGATCCGTCCGAAGGCGCTGGGCGTTGTGGTCCCGGCTGCCGAGGGTGGGGATGACGAAAGCCTGGCTCAGCCGCCCCGGGGCCGAGACGTCCCACGTGTCTGAAGCCGATCGCATCCCGGAGCTCCATCGTTGCCCATCGTCGCTCATCTCTCGGATCTGCATTTCGGCCGCATCGATCCCTTGGTCCTGCCAGCATTGCACGAGGCGTTGGTGGGTGTTCGGCCAGACCTTCTGGCGGTCTCCGGCGATCTGACCCAGCGGGCGCATCGCAGCGAGTTTCGGGAGGCGCGGGCCTTTCTCGACAGCCTGCCGTTCCCGCGCCTTGTTGTGCCGGGCAATCACGATGTGCCGCTCTACAATCTCCACGCCCGCTGGCTGCGCCCCTTCGGCAATTACAAGGCCGCCATCAGCGCGGATCTCGAGCCGGTCTATATGGACCGGGACATGGCGGTGGTGGGCATCAACACCGCACGGGCCCTGACGGTAAAGAACGGGCGCATCAACGCCGAGCAGGCGCAGCTTTGTCACGACCGCTTCGCCGCGATCGGGAGCACGGGCGTCGCCACCCGCATCGTCGTCGCGCACCATCCCTTCATCCTGCCCGAGGGCGCCGACGCGAACGATCTCGTCGGCCGCGCCAAGATCGGGCTCCTGGCCTTCGCCAGGGCGGGGGTCGACATGATCCTGTCCGGCCACCTCCACGTCAGCCGGACGCTCCAAAGCGCCCCCGATCCCGCGGCGCGGAGCCCGGCGGTTCTGCTCGTGCAGGCCGGCACCGCCACCTCGTCGCGGCGCCGTGACGAGATGAACGCTTTCAACGTGCTGCGCATCGGTCATCCCGAGGTGGAGATCGAACGCTGGGCCTGGAGCGCGGCGCTGGGCCGGTTCGACGTGGCCGGGACCGAACGTCGCCGGCGCGTGGCCGACGCCTGGGAAAGGGTCGGGCACGATGGGTGAAGGGCGTTGATCGCGCGCCATCCGAGGGCGCGGATCGCAGGAGCCGCGATCTGGCTGATCGCCTTCGCGGCGCTGGTCTGGTTGACCGATCTGGTATCGTCGGGCGGCACGCGAGGCTTCGACGTGTCGATCCGGAACGGCGTTCACGGCTATGCCTCGCCGGCCCTGACCTCGCTGGCGGAAGCGGTCACCACCTTGGGATCGGTGTTGTTCCTCTCGGTGGCCTTTGCGGCCTCGCTGATCGGATTGTTGCTGGCGCGGCTGAAGCGCGAGGCCATCCGGCTCACGGCCGTGATGGCGGGCGCGGTCGGCCTCGAGAACGGCATGAAATACGGCGTCCGCCGGATTCGGCCGGACGCCTTCTTCGGCGTCGATCCGACGACCTATAGTTTCCCCAGCGGTCACTCGCTGCTGTCGCTATGCTTCTATTTTGCCGTCGCGATCCTGATCGCACGTCACGTGCCGGGCCGCGCCGGACGCCTCGCCCTCGGGGCTGGCGCCGCGACGCTGGTCGGCGCGATCGGGCTCTCTCGCATCTACCTCGGGGTG
>CAXSEU010000060.1:0-1895 GCA_964236485.1 uncultured Lichenihabitans sp.
CTTTTTGGCGCAGGCTTACAGGTACAAGGAAAGCAGCGACTATGCTGTCGGAGCCGAGCCAGCCGTGACGCTGGCCGAGGCGAACAGCGCCATCACCACCGCCGGAGAATTCATCGCTTTTGTGACTCAGTTGATCGACGCCTCGTCTTCCGACTAGGGCAGATCCAATAGCGCGCGTCATTCTTAGCTGCAAGGCGGCCGAGCGAAACACCTTGCCACCACTTAAAACTCCAGCGACAGCGCCGGAATACGCTTGGGAAAACCCGCTGCCCTGCTTGCAAGGGAAAAAGAAGCGGCCGACCATGCCGCTTCGCTGAGCCAGCGTGCGGCGGCTCCTTGGCATGCCGATGGGGAACCTTGATGGCGTGTAAGTTGCTAAGCCGCGCGGGCGGAATCGGGACGGGGGAGTGGATATGACGGTCACCGACACGGCACGCGATTCGGGGGACTCCAAAAGCGCCGACCTGAAGATCCTCCACGACATGGGGTACGCTCAGGAACTCGAGCGGCGGATGAGCCGCTTCTCGAATTTCGCCATCAGCTTTTCCATCATCTGCATCCTGTCCGGCGGCATCAACTCGCTGGCGCAGGCGACCTCGGGTGCCGGCGGCGCGGCGATCGGTCTCGGCTGGCCGCTAGGCTGCGTCGTCTCGGGCGTCTTCGCCCTTGCCATGGCGCAGATCGGCTCGGCCTATCCCACCGCGGGCGGGCTCTACCATTGGGGATCGATCCTCGGGAACCGGTTCGTCGGCTGGCTGACCGCCTGGTTCAACCTGCTGGGCCTCGTCACGGTGCTCGGCGCCATCAACGTCGGAACCTACTATTTCTTCTTCGGCGCCTTCGGCCCGGCCTTGGGCATGCAGGACACGATCACGGTCCGCATCGTCTTCATCGCGGTGCTGACCGCGCTCCAGGCCGTCATCAACCATTTCGGCATCGGCCTCACGGCCAAGCTCACCGATTTCTCCGGCTACCTCATCTTCGTGACGTCGATCGTCCTGACCCTGGCGTGCCTGATCTTCGCACCCGGCCACGACCTCGGCCGCCTGTTCACCTTCCACAACTACTCCGGCGATGTCGGGGGCAACGTCTGGCCCTCTATGTCGACGGGCTGGGCCTTCTTCCTCGGGCTGCTGCTCCCGATCTACACGATCACCGGGTATGACGCGTCCGCCCACACCTCCGAAGAGACGCGCGATGCCGCCCGCTCGGTTCCCCGCGGCATGGTCAGCGCCGTCATCTGGTCGAGCGTCGTCGGCTACGTCATGCTTTGCGCTTTCGTCCTGATGATCCCCAACATGGACGATGCGGCCAAGCAGGGCTGGAACGTGTTCTTCTGGGCCATGGACGCGCAGGTTCCGGCGGCGATCAAGGAAATCCTCTACGTCGCCATCTTCCTGTCGCAGTTCCTCTGCGGTCTAGCGACCGTCACGTCCGTGTCGCGGATGATCTTCGCCTTTTCTCGCGACCGGGGGCTCCCCGCCTCGACGGCGCTCTCCAAGGTGAGCCCGCACTTCCGGACCCCGGTGGCGGCGATCTGGACCGGCTCCATCCTGTCGGTGCTGTTCGTCTGGGCCACCTCGCTGATCAGCTTCGGCGACACGACGGCCTATACGATCGTGGTGTCCTGCACGGTGATTTTTCTGTTCTTCTCCTTCGCCATTCCGATCACGGCGGGGCTTACGGCCTACGGCACGGCCAAGTGGCCGCATTTGGGCCCGTGGAACATGGGACGCGGCGCGTTCACGCTCGTGGCTGTGCTGTCGATCGCCGCCATGATCCTGATCTTCGTGCTCGGCATCCAACCACCGAACCAGTTCGCGCTCTACATCACGGTCGGCTTCTTCATCCCGGCGGCGGTGGTCTGGTACGCCTTGGAGCAACGCCGCTTCAAG
>CAXSEU010000060.1:1905-12195 GCA_964236485.1 uncultured Lichenihabitans sp.
GAGATCGCGAGGCGCCAGGCCGCCATTCGGGCGGCGGAAACGGCCGTCGGCGAGAGGGGTTGAACGCCGCATGACGAAAGGAGCCCCCAGCCAAGGCCGAATGCAGGGCAAAAGCGTACTCGTTTCGGGCGGTGCGGGGGGGTGCGGGGCGGAAGCCTCGCGCCTGTTCGCCCGGGAAGGCGGCCTCGTGACGATCGTCGACCGGCAGGAAGCCGCAGGTCTGGCGCTGGAGGAAGAGATCGGGCGCGCCGGCAGCAAGGCGAGTTTCGTGCGCGCCGACGTCTCCCGCCGGGCCGAAGTCGAAGCCGCCGTGGCGCATGCAACCGCCACCTTCGGTCCGCCGACGGTTCTGTTCAACCATGCCGGCACCATCGTCGTGAAGCCGTTCCTTGAAACCACGGACGAGGATTACGACCGGCTCATGGACATCAACGTCCGGTCCATGGTCCTGATGACCCGCGCCGTCCTGCCTGGGATGCTGGCGTCCGGCGGGGGTGCCATCGTGAACACCTCCTCGATTTCGGCCGTGGCCGCCACTCCGATGGAGGTCCTCTATGGCACGACCAAAGGCGCCGTCCATATGTTCTCGCGCGCCATCGCGGTCGAGTTCCGGGACCGGGGCGTCCGCTGCAACGCGGTCTGCCCGGGCTTCATCCGGACGCCGCACGGCATGCGCGAGGTCGAGGCCCTGGCGCGCTACGGGGTCGACGTCTCGGACGCCGCCGTGGCGGCCCAGCAGGGGCGGATGTGCGAGCCCCGCGAAGTCGCGGCGGCGGCCCTGTTCCTCGCGAGCGACGAGGCAAGCTTCGTGAACGGCACCCATCTTTTCGTAGATAATTGTTTCACGGCCGTTTGAGCGCGATGGGTGCAGGGGAAACGTGCTTCCTTCGCTCATGAGACCGACGTCAAAATGCGACCGGCCTTATGCCCGACGCGGGTCGACCTCGACCGTTAACCGAGCATAAAGCTGGATCGTATCTCATTCCGCCGCAGCGAGATCAGGCCGGTGCGGCGCCCTCGCGTGCGGCTCGACGCCTTTCCCCAACCACGGGATCCACCTGCGCCCCGCGCGTCTCTCCAACCGCACCGAAGTCGACGCGTTTTTCTGAACCTCAGACCGGACAGAGGTCGATGACCAAACATGTTGCCGTTTTGATGGGCGGTTGGTCCGCCGAGCGCGAGGTCTCCCTGAACTCCGGCGAAGCCTGCGCCAGGGCGCTCGAAAGCGAAGGCTTCGAGGTGACGCGGATCGACGTCGATCGCGGCATCGCCGACACGCTGGCGAGCCTCAAGCCCGACGTGGCCTTCAATGCTCTCCACGGCCGGGTTGGTGAAGACGGCACCCTGCAAGGCATGCTCGAGGTGCTGCGCATCCCCTACACCCACTCGGGCGTTCTCGCCTCCGCGCTCGCCATGCAGAAGGACAAGGCCAAGCTCGTGATGGCGGCGGCCGGCGTCCCCGTGGCGCATGGCGTCACGGTGGACCGGTTCGAGGCCGCGAAGCGCCACGCGCTGCCGCCGCCCTACGTCCTGAAGCCCGTCAACGAAGGCTCCTCGGTCGGCGTGGTCATCGTAGGAGAGGGCCGCTCGCATCCGCCGCAGGAGGTCGGACGCGCCGACTGGACCTTCGGCGACAGGCTGCTGGCCGAGACCTTCGTCGCGGGGCGCGAACTCACCTGCGCGGTGATCGACGGCAAAGCGACCGATGTCATCGACATCCGCCCGGCGACCGGCCTCTTCTACGACTATGACGCGAAATATGCGAAGGGCGGTTCGATTCACGTCCTTCCGGCAGATCTTAAAGAAAATATTTACCAAAACGTCCAACAGTTAACCCTGAAGGCACATCAGGCGCTCGGTTGCCGAGGCGTGAGCCGTTCAGATTTCCGCTACGACGACCGCCCGGACGGAACGGGCGCCCTCGTCGTACTGGAGGTGAACACTCAGCCCGGAATGACCGAAACGTCCTTGGTGCCGGAGATGGCGGCGTATGCCGGGTATTCGTTTGGCGGGCTGGTGCGATGGATGGTGGAGGACGCCTCCTGCGATCGTTAGGGGGAGTGGACGGCGGCTTCCTCGCCGAAGCACGCCCCCGGTTTGCCGGGCCTTTCGCGGCGTGGACGAGCATCGAGACGCCGACCCCGGCTCCGCGCCCTCGTCCGCAGAAGCAGCGGCTTCCCGAGCGCCTCGCCGGCCTCCGGCGCGGCTGGGGTGTCGTCCTCGCTGCGGCGCTGTTCGGGTCGACAGGCCTCTACGGCGCGATCAGGGGCGGTGAATACCAGACGTTCATCGCGGCCAATGGCGGGCCGGCCGACATTGCCGCCAAGGCGCTCGGGTTTTCGATCGATACCGTAGCCATCACGGGCATCCGGGAGCTCACGCCCGCCGAGATCATCGCGGGAGGCGACATCGACGACAAGAAGTCGCTGGCCCTGCTGGATGCCTCGGCGCTCCGCGACAAGCTGAAAGCCATCCCGTTGGTGAAGGATGCTTCCGTTCGCAAGCTGTTCCCGAACGATCTCGCCATAAAGGTCGTGGAGCGCGATCCGGTCGCATTGTGGCAGAACGACGGGCAGGTTTCGTTGATCGCGGCCGACGGCGTGCCAATCGACGATGTGCATGACGCGCGCTTCAATGTGCTGCCATTCGTGGTCGGCCCAAATGCCAACGCCCACTTCGACGAGTACCAGGCCCTGCTGCGGGTTGCCGGCGACCTGCGCGACAAGATCAGCGCGGGCATGCGGGTGGGCGATCGGCGCTGGACGCTCAAGATGACGTCCGGCGTGCTGGTGCTGCTGCCCGAGGTCGGCGCCGAAGAGGCCTTGCGCCGCATGGCCGCCATCGAAGCCACTTCCAAGGTCCTGGAGAAGGACGTCATCTCGATCGATCTCAGGATCAAGGGCCGGATAACGGCTCGCCTCTCCGAGGACGCCGCGGCCCAGCGGGTTGCCGCCCTCGCGAAAAGGTCCAAGAACAAGGCGAGCGCCACATGAGCCTGCGTTTCATGCCTCGCCGGATGCGCCCCCTTTCGGCTCGCAAGAGCGCCCTCCTCTGCGTTCTCGACATCGGCACGTCCAAGATCGTGTGCCTCATCGCGAAGCTCATGCCGGCCGAGACCTCCGAGATCCTGCCCGGCCGCACGCACCGCTGCCGGATCCTCGGCATCGGCCATCAGAGGTCGCGCGGCATCAAGGGCGGCACGGTGGTCGACATGGGCGAAGCCGAGAGCGCCATTCGGCTCGCCGTGGACGCGGCCGAGCGCATGGCGGGCGTCGAGGTCGGCAGCGTCATCGTCAACGTCACCGGCGGGCGCCTGTCCTCGCAGCACTACAGCGCCAAGGTCGCGGTCGGCGGCAAGGCGGTGTCCGACTATGACGTCCACCGCGTTCTCGAAGCCTCCTGCGCCACCATGGCGCGCCAGGGCCGGGCCGTGCTGCACTCGCTGCCGACCGGCTTCACGCTCGATCGCACCCGGGGCATCCGCGATCCGAAGGGGATGATCGGCGACGAACTCGGCGCCGACATGCATGTGGTCGGCTGCGACGCCGCCGCGGCGCGCAATCTCGTGCTCGTCATCGAACGCTGCCACCTCGCGATCGACGCGATGGTCGCGACGCCCTATGCGGCAGGCCTTTCCGCGCTGGTCGACGACGAAGCGGAACTCGATGTCGCGCTGATCGACATGGGCGGCGGCACGACATCGGTCGGCATCTTCGCGGGAGGGCATCTGGCCCACGTCGACGCGGTGGCCGTGGGGGGCAACCATGTCACCACCGACATCGCCCGGGGCCTCACCACGCGGCTCTCGGATGCCGAACGGCTGAAGACGCTGCACGGCACCTGCATCGTGTCATCGTCCGACGAACGCGAAAGCATTGCCGTGCCGCAGGTCGGCGACGATCAGGATCAGCCCAACCACCTGCCGAAGTCCCATCTCGTCCGCATCATCCGCCCCCGCGTCGAGGAAATCCTCGAACTCGTCCGCGACCGTCTGGCGGCGGCGGGGTTTGCCGCGCAGGGGCGCCGCCTGGTGCTCACGGGTGGCGCGAGCCAGCTGACCGGCATGGCCGAGGCCGCGCGGCGGATCCTCTCCCCCCAGGTCAGGATCGGGCGCCCCCTGGGGGTTCAGGGACTTCCCGAATCGGCCAAGAGCCCCGCCTTCGCGGCTTCGGTGGGTCTCATGATCTATCCGCAGGTCGCCAGCGTCGAACATTTCGAGCCGCGACGCGAAAGCTCCATGCAGGCGACAGGTACGGATGGTTACATGTCCCGCGTCAGCCGGTGGCTGAAAGACAGTTTCTAACAACGGGGTGACGGCGGCGGCCGGCAAACCCACCCAGGGAACCAGGATCGACGCGAGCGGTCCGAGCGAACGAGAGGCCAGACCATGACGATCAATCTGAAAGCACCGGAACTTCGAGAACTGAAGCCGCGTATCATGGTTTGCGGCATCGGAGGTGCCGGCGGCAACGCGGTCAACAACATGATCGTGTCCGGGCTCGTCGGGGTCGATTTCATCGTCGCCAATACCGATGCGCAAGCGCTGACGAGTTCAAAGGCGGAACGCATCATTCAGATGGGCCTGCAGGTCACCGAAGGTCTCGGCGCCGGGTCGCAACCCGAGGTCGGCCGGGCCGCGGCCGAAGAGGTGATCGAGGAGATTCGCGACCACCTGGCCGGGGCCCACATGTGCTTCGTCACCGCTGGCATGGGCGGCGGCACCGGCACCGGGGCGGCTCCGGTCATCGCCCGGACGGCGCGGGACATGGGCATCCTGACGGTCGGCGTCGTCACCAAGCCCTTCCAGTTCGAAGGCCAGCGTCGGGCCCGCGTCGCCGATGCCGGCATCACGGAATTGCAGAAGGCGGTCGATACGCTGATCTGCATTCCCAACCAGAACCTCTTCCGTGTCGCCAACGAGAAGACCACCTTCGCGGACGCCTTCGCGATGGCCGACCAGGTGCTCTACTCGGGCGTCGCCTGCATCACCGACCTCATGGTGAAAGAAGGGCTGATCAACCTCGATTTCGCCGATGTGCGCGCCATCATGCGCGAGATGGGCAAGGCCATGATGGGCACCGGCGAGGCCTCGGGCGACAAGCGCGCTATCCTGGCCGCCGAAGCCGCCATCGCCAACCCGCTGCTCGACGAAGTCTCCATGAAGGGCGCCCGCGGCCTGTTGATCTCGATCACGGGCGGCAACGACCTCACGCTCTACGAGGTCGACGAAGCGGCGAGCCGCATCCGGCAGGAAGTCGACGAGGACGCCAATATCATCCTCGGGGCGACGTTCGACTCGAACCTCGACGGCATCGTCCGCGTGTCGGTCGTGGCAACCGGCATCGATCAGCCGCTGGGTTCCAAGGACTTCGGCACCAACGAAGCCCGCATCGCCGAGGTGACGCAAAAGATCCGTGCCCAGGGCGCCTCCTGGCCGGTCGAGACGATGAGCCGCCCCATGCAAGCCGAGCAGGCCGCGCCGGCCTACGACACCGCCCCGGTGTCGGCACCTCAGAGCTTCGTCTCGCAAGCCGCGGCGTCGGCCTACGCGGCGGCCCAGGCCCCGGTCGCCGCCGATGTCGAGATCAAGTCGGTCGCGGCGCCCAAAGCGGCCTCCTTCGTAGCGCCGGCGCCCGAGCCGGCACGGCCGGAGTACAACGACCAGGGTCCGTTCATCCCGCCGGCACCGATGCAAAACCCCAGGGCGCAGCGGATGCCGCAAATCGAGGATCTGCCCATGCCGGTGCAGCAGCAGATCCGGAAGCAGATGGGCGAGCCGGCGGCGCCAGAGCCCGCGGGCGACACCAAGCGCCGCACGCTTCTCGAGCGGCTCGCTTCGTTCGGCATGAGCCGCCAGGAGGAAGCCGCGGGCACAGGCTCCCGGACGCCCTCTGCGCCCCCAACCCCGATCGCGGGGCCGCGGACGCAGACCTCCGTGCCGGTTCCGGTACAATACGCGCCCCAGCCGAGCCACGCGCCACGCCAACCGCAACCTAGCCCGGCACAAGCCGAATATGGCAAGCGGCCGCAGCTCCCCGGCCCCTCCCGACAGAACCATGCCCAGCCCGATCAGCACGGGCGGACGCTACCTCCGGCGCGGAACCTTGAGGACGACCAGCTCGAGATTCCGGCCTTCCTGCGTCGCCAGTCCAACTGAACGACATCGCGGAAAGCTAAGCGGAACGGCGCCTCCTCACATGAGGAGGCGCCGTTAACGTTTTGTTTATACTTGGGTGCGCAACAGCCTATGATTCATACAAGTGTAGGGGAAATTTGTAACAGAACGTAAGAAAGCGTGATTTGGTGTCCGCCTTCCGTCGAGCTAGTTTAATCCTAGGAAACGATCTCCTGCCGTTTCTTTCGACGAAAACGGCAGGACGCCAAGAGGAAGACCCGGTATCGCATTTGGGGCGACAAACCGGTCTGTTCGTGGATGAAGAGGGGCGAATTAGAGCCTCCATCGTTCGCGGTATCGCTGGAGCAGGGTTGAATGACATTTGCCAGACAGACCACCCTGCGCAGGCCGGTCGTGCTTTCCGGCAGCGGGGTCCATTCGAACGCGTCAGTCCGCCTGATCCTGCATCCTGGCAAAGCCGATAATGGCGTCGTCTTCCTGAGGACCAATCTTCACGGGGGTTCCACCCGGCGCATCGAAGCCAAGTGGTCGCGTGTCTCGGCCACCGACCTTTGTACGGTTCTGGGCGACGTCTCGCTTGGTTCCGTCTCGACCGTCGAACACCTTCTGGCAGCCCTCGCGGGCCTTGAAGTAGACAATGTAACGATCGAGATCGATGGGCCCGAAGTTCCGATCATGGACGGGTCGGCATCGAGTTTCGTGGCCGCCATCGATAGGGCCGGGCTCAAAATCCTGCAGGCGCCGCGCCGGTACCTCAAGGTCTTGAAGCCGGTGCGGGTCGAGCACGGCAGGTCATTTTCGGAACTGTCCCCCGCCGGCGCGGGCTTTCATATCGATGTCGAGATCGATTATCCGGTCGCGGTCATCGGTCGGCATCGCAAGGGCCTGGATCTCTCGCCGGATCGCTTTCGCCGCGAGGTCGCGAGGGCGCGTACCTTCGGTCTCCTGAGCGATGTCGAACGTCTTTGGAAAATGGGCTTCGCGCTCGGCTCTTCCCTCGACAATTCCGTGGCCGTCGACGACGGCCGCATCCTCAACCCCGAAGGGTTGCGATCCCCCGACGAATTCGTCAGTCACAAGATTATGGATGCCATCGGCGACCTTGCCCTCGCAGGGGCACCGATCATCGGCAACTACAGGGCGTTCTGCCCCGGCCACAAGATGAACTTCTTGGTCCTGAAGGCCCTGTTCTCCGATGAAACCGCTTACGAGTTCATCGACGAGCCGACCGACGTCCGCAGTTCCTTCCAGGATTTCGGGGCGACGGCGTTTCCAGCCTACGCGGCCGAAGTGAACTGAAGATCGTTCGCAAACATGCGCGCCAGTTGTGACAAGAATGCCGCTTCAGGCTGAAAAGTCGTTCCGGACGACTATGGCCGCCGCAGTCCTGCGGAACCATCCGCTTTTGCCACAATTTCAGCTCGTCTGAGCCTTAGTGGCGGTGGCACCGAGGCTGGGTTTCGCGTTCCCGTGCCCCGGCTGCTCATCAACTGGCCAATCGAGAACCTTCGATGGATTTTGACAGGCGAAAACTCGGACGCATCGGGCCGACCCTCGGGGTCGCGGTCCTCGCGCTATCGGGCTGCTCCGCCCTCGACGCCATGAACCCCTTCGGAAGCGGGGAGAAATACGAGACCAAGATCCTTGCCGATACACCCGCGACCGACATCTACGATCAGGGTTTGGCGCGCCTCAAGAAGAAGGACAGCGCCGGGGCGGCGAAGAAGTTCAGCGAGCTGGACAAGCAATATCCGTTCAGCGATTGGTCCCGCAAAGGTCTGATGATGACCACCTTTTCCCAGTATCAGGGCGGTGACTACGACGCGGCCGTGACCTCGGCCAGGCGCTACTATTCGCTTTATCCGAATTCGCCCGATGCTCCCTACGCGCTCTACCTTCAGGGCATGTCCTACTACAGCCAAATTCCGGATATTTCCCGGGATCAGGACATGTCCGCCAAGGCCCTGGAGTGCTTCACGCAGCTTATCGCCAGATACCCCACCTCCGAATACGTCGAAGACGCCAAGTTCAAGATCCAGGTCACACGCGACCAGCTGGCCGGCAAGGAGATGTCGACAGGCCGCTTTTACCTGACGCGCAACAATTACGTGGCGGCCATCAACCGGTTTCGCGAAGTCCTCGGCAAGTACCAGACCACCCGCCACACCGAGGAGGCGCTGGAGCGTCTGACCGAGGCCTATCTGGCGCTCGGCATCACCAACGAGGCACAGACCGCAGCGGCCGTGCTGGGTCACAACTTCCCGGACAGCCCGTGGTATAAGGACGCGTTCAACCGTCTGCAGACCGACGGCCTCTCGCCCCACGAGGATCCGGCCTCCTGGATCTCCCGCGCGTTCCACGGCCTGGGCATCGGCTAGATCCCCTTCGATCGACCGGCGGCTCGGGTCATGGCGAGCGTCGGCGCGAGCCGCGAGGGCTCTCCGCGCTTCACCGTCGATCGGAGCTCGGGCTCAACCCTTTAGCTTCGCGTCGCCGATGTGCCATATGAGCGGTCATCATGCTGGCCCAACTCACCATCCGCGACATCGTCCTCATCGACCGGCTGGATTTGTCCTTCGGCTCTGGCCTCACGGCGTTGACCGGCGAGACGGGTGCCGGCAAATCGATCCTTCTCGACGCGCTGGCGCTGGCCCTCGGTGGCCGCGGCGACGGTCTCGTGGTACGGCAGGGCGAGAAGCAAGGACAAGTCACCGCCGTCTTCGACGTGGCGTCCGATCATCCCGTCTGGAACGTCGTTCGTGGCCAGGATGTCGAGGATGGCAGCCTCATCCTGCGCCGCGTCCAGCTTGCCGACGGCAGGACGCGGGCCTTCCTGAACGATGCCCCCGTCAGCGCTCAAACTCTGCGGGAGGTGAGCCGACAGCTCGTCGAGATCCATGGACAACACGACGACCGCGCCCTCGTCGACCCGTCGGCGCATCGGACCCTGCTCGACGCGTTCGGGGGCCTGGAAGCGCAGGCGGGGCTGACGCGCGAGCGTTTCGAGGCATAGCGCACGACTGAGAAACGCCACGAGAATGAAGAGTCACAACTGCGCAAGGCGCAGGAGGATGCCGACTATCTTCAGCATGTCCACGAAGAGCTCTCCCGCTTGGCCCCCCTCATGGGCGAGGAGGACCAGTTGGCTGAAGCACGCGGCGTGATGATGCGCGCCGAAAAGGTCTCGGGCGATCTGCGCGACGCCAGCGACAGCCTGGGGGGCGACGGCTCGCCCGTCCCGACTTTGTCGGCCCTGATGCGCCGCCTGGAGCGCCGCGCCGTGCAGGCGCCGGAGTTGATCGAGCCCTGCCTCAAGGCGCTCGATGGCGCCCTGCTGGCGCTCGACCACGCGTCGGCGACGATCGAGGAGGCCTTGCGCGACTCCGCCTTTGATCCGCACGATCTCGAGAAGGTGGAAGAGCGCCTGTTCGCCTTGCGGGGTGCGGCGCGCAAGCACGGCGTTCCGGCCGACGCCCTCCCGGAGCTTGCGGCTAAGTTCGCCGCCGATCTTGCGGCGCTCGACGCCGGCGAGGTCGAACTCGCCCGACTGGCGCGCGAGGCGGAAGCGGCGCGGCGAGCCTATGAGGCCGCCGCTGACGCATTATCGCAAGCGCGCCGGGCGAGCGCGGTGAAGCTCGATGCCGCGGTCAATGGCGAGCTTGCCCCTCTCAAGCTCGAGCGCGCTCGCTTCATCACGCAAGTCGAGGCCCGCCCGGGGGGCGGTGGTCCGGACGGCATCGACCGCGTGGAGTTCTGGGTGTCGACGAACCCCGGTACGCGGCCGGGACCGCTGACCAAGGTGGCGTCGGGGGGCGAATTGTCGAGGTTCATGCTGGCGCTCAAGGTCTCGCTTGCCGATCGGGGTTCGGCGCCGACGCTGGTCTTCGACGAGATCGACACTGGCGTCGGGGGCGCGGTTGCCGATGCCATCGGATCGCGCCTGGCGCGGCTGTCGGAGCGGGTGCAGGTTCTGGCCGTGACCCACGCGCCGCAGGTCGCGGCGCGCTCCGACAGCCACCTGCGCATCAGCAAGGCGATGCTCGAGAACGGGGATCGCGTGGCGACGCGCGTCACCGTGCTCGAAACGGCCTCGCGCCAGGAGGAGATCGCCCGCATGCTGGCCGGCGCGACCATAACCGAGGAGGCGCGAGCCG
>CAXSEU010000061.1:0-11927 GCA_964236485.1 uncultured Lichenihabitans sp.
CCCTGCGCGATGATCGCGCCGTTCTTCAGCAGGAGGATCCGGTCGGCGGCGCGGATCTGGCTGAGGCGGTGGGTGATCAGCAGGGTGGTGCGGCCTTCGAGGATCCGGCCGACGGCTTGGCCCGAGGAAACCAGGGCGTCGCGCGCCGCCGTGGCGCGTTCGTCGATCGCCGCGAGGATCCGGTCCCCGGCCGTGAGCAACTGCTCCTGATGGTCGGAGAGGGTGCGGTCCATCGCGTCGGCGGAGCCCGCGAAGTGCTGGCGTGCCGCCCCGAGACGCCCGTCAAGCGTAGTGATCATGCGCTCGCCCACCCCGGCCAGTTGTGCCTGCCGGTCGCCCAGTGCGCTTTCCAGCGCGACGCCGGCATCGACGAGGAGATCGCGCGCCCCCGAGGTGCGGCGTTCGACCAAGGTGAGCACGTCGTCGGCCGCCCCCGCCAGGGCGGCGCGCTGCTCGGCCAGTGCCCGTTCGAGGGCGCTGCCGGAGGCCATGAGAGCCTCGCTGACGGCATGAAGCCGCTGCTCCACGGCAGACGATGCCGTCTCGCCGGCCTGCGACAGCGCCTCGGCGGCACTATCGAGTGAATTCTGGATGTGAGACGCGTGATCGTTCAACAGGGTCGACAGCCGCTCGTTGGCGCCGGCGATGGCCTCCCGCCGCTCGTCGAGAACACGGCCGTAGCGGTCGCCATAGCTTTCCCAGGCAAGGTCGGCCGCGACGACGCGATCCTCGATCAGGGAAACCACGCCGTCGCCCGTGCGCGCCAGGGCCTCGCGCCGCGCCGCAAGGGTCCGGTCGAGGTCCTCCGTCGCCGCCTCGAGCGTCGCCTGGATGCGGGCCGCATGGCCGTCGAGCAAATCCGCGAGCCGCCGATCGGTGCCGGCGAAGCCCGCATGGCGCTCATCGAAGAAAGCGTTGAACCGCTGGCCGGATTCGGCCAGCGCCGCATGGGCCGACGCCAGATGATCGGCGATCATGGCCGCGACGCCCTCGCCGGTCTGCAGCAGTCTCTCCTGCCGCTCCGCGATGACCTCGCCGAGCGTCGACGCGGTCTGGGCGAGGGAGACGCGAATGCGTGCGGACTGGTCGTCGAGGAGGGCCGCGAACCTGTCGTGGGTCTCGGCCAGCGAGTCGTGCTGACGGCCGACGACGCGTTCGAACCGCTCGCCCGAGGCCGACAGGGTCTCCTCGACCGCGGAAACGCGCTCGGCGACCAGCGCCGCGATGCCATCGGCGGTTTGCGACAGCGCCTCCCGGCGCTCGACCAGCAGGCTGTCCAGCGCCGCGGCCGCGGCTTCGAGGGAGGCGCGGATCAGCGAGGATTGCTCCTCCAGCACGCCGACGAAGCGGTTCCCGGTGCCGTCGATGGCGCGCCCTTGCCTTTCGATGACCTGTTGGAATCGATCGCCCGAAGCGCTCAGGGCGTCCTCCACCGAGGCCACGCGCCCGGCAACGAGCGAGACCACGTCTTCGCCGGTCTTGGCGATCGAAACGCGGCGTTCGGACAGCAGCGTATCGAGGGCCGCGACGGCGGCGTCGAGCGATGCCTTGATCCGCCAGGATTGCTCGTCGACCACGCCGACGAAACGGTCGTGGGTGCCCGAGAGCGTGCCCTGCTGGCGCTCGACGATGTTCTCGAACCGCTGGCCCGAGGCCGCCATGGCTTCCTCCGCCATGGCGATGCGATCGGCCACCAAGGCCGCGATGCCGTCCCCGGTCTGCGCCAGCGACTCACGCCGATCCGACAGAAGATCGTCGAGCGCCGTGGTGGCGGCTTCGAGAGAGGCGCGGATCAGGGAGGATTGTTCCTCGAGCAGACCGGCGAAACGATCCCGGGTCCCGCTCAGGGCGCCCTGCTGACGCTCGACGATGGACCCGAAGCGCTCGCCCGAGGCGACGAGCGCCTCTTCGGCCTGCGTGACCCTGTCGGCGAACTGCGAGACCACGCCTTCGCCGGTCTGGGCCAGGGCATCCCGCCGCTCGGACAACAAGGTGTCGAGTGCCGTCATGGCGCCATCGAGGGAGACCTGGATGCGCGAGGTCTGCGCCTCGAGCAGCACCGCCAAGCGCTCCTGCGTCTGTGCCAACTCCCGCTGCCGGCGATCCGCTACGATCTCGAACCGTTCGCCCGAGGCCGACAGCGCCTCATGCGCCGAGGCGATGTGCTCGGCGACCGCCGAGGCCACCCCGTCGCCGGTCTGCGCCAGTGCTTCCCGGCGCTCCGTCAGCACGTCGTCGAGCGCTCTCGCGGTTTCCTCGAGGGTGGCGCGGATGCGCGAAGACTGCCCCTCCAACAGGTCGGCGAAGCGATCGTGGGTGCCGGACAATTCCCGGTGCTGCCGCTCGGCGATGCGCTCGAACCGTTGCGCGGACGCCGTCAGAACGTCCTGTGCGGCGGTGATGTGTTCGGCCACCAGCGACGCGACACCTTCGCCTGTCTGGGCCAGCGCCTCGCGCCGTTCGTCGAGCAAGCCGTCGAGCGAGGCGGCGGCGCCGTCGACGGACGTGCGGATGAGCAGGGTCTGGTCCTGCAGGAGGGCCGCGAAGCGGTCGTGGGTGCCGGCGAGCTCACCCTGGCGGCGCCCTACGAGCTCTTCGAAGCGCTTGCCGGAGCTCTCCATCGCGACCTGCAATGCAGCCACCTGATCGGCGACCAGCCGCGCGACGTCGTCGCCGGTCTGGGTCAACCCCTCGCGGCGGCGCCCCATCTCGTCTTCGATCGCCGCTGCCGCGCCTTCGAGGGACGAGCGGATCAGCGCCGTCTGTCCGTCGAGCAGGCTCGCGAACCGGTCATGGGTACCGGCCAGCTCGAACTGCCGACTCTCGACGATATGTTCGAACTGTCGAGAGGAGGCCATCATGGCCTGCTGCACGGCGGCGACGCGCTCGCCGATCATCCGTCCCACGTCGTCACCCGCGCGGGCGAGCGATTCCCGTCGTGCCGCCAGCACGTCGTCGAGGCCCGCCGCCGTGCCGTCCAGCGAGGCGCGGATGAGCGAAGCCTGGTCCTCGAGCAACCCGGCGAAGCGGTCGTGGGTCCCGCTGAGTTCGATATGGCGGCTTTCGATGATCTGTTCGAAACGCTCGCCGGTCAGCGCCAGGGCATCCTGCACCGCCGCGACCCTGTCGTCCACGATCCGTGCCACCTCCTCGCCGGTCTGGGCCAGGGCGTCCCGCCGATCCGAGAGAACCTTGCCGAGGCCTTCGGTCGCCTCGTCGATCGATGTACGGATGCGGACCGTATGATGGTCGAGCACGGCGGCGACACGATCTCGCGCGTGGAGCATGTCGTCGCGCCGGTCGTCGAACAGGCGGCTCAGCCGGTTCTCCGACGAGCCGAGCGCTGTTTCGGCCGCGGTGGTGCGCTCGTCGAGAACGCTGATGAAACGCTGACCGGCGACCGCCAGATCGTCCTGCCGCCCGGACAGCAGATCTTCGATGGAGCGGCTGGCGCCGTCGACCACGTCGCGTGTCGCCGCAAGATGTCGGTCGAGCGCGTCAGCCAGCCGATCGCCGGCGACCTGCAGATCCGCCCGGCGCGTGTCGAGTGCGTCGTCGACCGACTGGGCGGAGCCTTCGAGCGCCTCTCGCGTGCTGCGGACGTGATGATCGAGAAGACCGGCCAGGTGCTCCGCCGCCTCCGCGATGTCGGTCCGATGGATGTCGAAGGCGGTCCGGACCCGGCCGACGGCGTCGGCCAGGACATCGCGCATCGTGAGGAGACGATCGCCGACCGAGTCGATGATCTGATGGGAGAGCGATGCGGCTTCCGCGTGGTTGTCGGCAAAGAGCTTGGCCAGCCCGGCATTGGCGGCGTCCGAGACCTCGCGGGCGCCGGCGAGATGCTGGTCCAGCAGCTCCGGCAGGTGCCCGGCCGCTTCGGCGATGTCGGTGCGATGGGCCTCGAAGGCGGCCCGAACCTCGCCGACCGAGCCCGCCAAGACCTCGCGCATTGAGGCAAGGCGATCACCGACCGAGTCGGCGATCTGATGGGAAAGCGAGGCGGCTTCGGCGTGGTTGTCCGCGAAGAGTCTGGCCATGCCGGCATTCGCGGCGTCGGAGACTTCACGGGCACCGGCGAGATGCTGATCGAGCAGGTCCGGCAGGTGTCCCGCCGCCTCGGCGATGTCGGTCCGATGAGCTTCGAAGGCGGCCCGAACCTCGCCGACCGCGTCGGCCAGCCCGTCGCGCATCGCGGCGAGGCCATCGCGGACGGAACCGCTGATTCGACGGGAGAAGGAGGCGGCTTCCGCGTGGTTGTCCGCGAAGAGTTTGGCCAACCGGTCGTTTGCGGCCTCGGAGACCTCGCGGGCGCCGGCAAGATGATGGTCGAGCAGGTCCGGAAGGTGCACGGCCGCTTCGACGATGTCGGTCCGATGGGTGTCGAAGGCATCCTGGACCTTGGCAACGGTCTCGATCATGACCTCACGCATCGAGGCGAGGCGGTCGCTCATCGCCTCGCCGACCTGATCGGCGAGGACGGTCGCGCCGGCACGATTGTCCGTAAAGAGCTTGGCCAGCCGGGTGTTGGCGGCCTCGGAGACTTCGCGGGCACCGGCAAGATGCTGGTCGAGCAGGTCCGGAAGGTGCCCGGCCGCTTCGGCGATGTCGGTCCGATGGGTGTCGAAGGCGTCCTGGACCCTGGCAACGGTCTCGACAAGCACCTCACGCATCGCGGCGAGGCGGTCGCCGATCGCCTCGCCGACCTGATCGGCGAGGGCGGTCGCGTCGGCACGATTGTCCGCGAAGAGCTGGGTCAGTTGCGAGCCGGTCGCGTCCGAGGCTTCGCGGGCGCCGTGGAGATGCCGATCGAGCAGGCCGGCCAGCCGCTCGCTCGAAGCAACGAGTTCGGCGCCGTGCTGCCCCAGGGCTTGCCCGAAGGCGAGCGTCGAGACGTCCAACGCTTCGCGCGCCAGGCCGGTGCGGTTCGCGACCAGATCGACCAGACGTTCGCCGCTTGCCGCGAGCTCTTCCTGACGCCGCGTGAACAGCCTCTCGAGGTTGTCGTTGGAGCCGTCGAAGACCGTCTGCGTATCGACCACGTGCGCGGCGATGAGATCGGCGAAGTGCTGGCGCGCGGTCGCGAGGCTCTCGTCCTGCGCTGCGAGGACCTGCTCCATCTGCCGGGATGCGGCTTCCACCGTGCGCCGGCTCTCGTTCCCCCGAAGTTCGATCAGCGACGCCGCTCCGCTGGCCGCCTCCTCGATCGCGGCCTGGCGCTCGCCCAAGGCTCGTTGGAAATCCGCCGCCGCGGCCGCGGCCGCCTCGCGGGATTCGGCCGCCCTGGCCTCGATCAGGCCGGCTATGTGGTCGCCATGTCCGGCAAAGTCGCTGAGCCGCTCCTGGAACAGCGTCGTGAGGGCCGTGTTGGCAGCCTCCAAGGTGTTCTGGGCAGCCGTGGTCCGGTCCTGAAGCAGGGCAGCCATGTGGTCGGCGGCGTTCTCGATGTCGGTCCGGCGCAACTCGAAGGCGGTGCTGAACTCCTCGCCCGACGCCAGGAAGGACTCGCTGGCCGACATGGCGCTTTCGGCCACGAGTGCCGCGATACGCTCGCCCGTGGCGGCGAGGCTGCGGTCGAGGGAATGGCCCTGCGCCGTGACGGCGTCATGGATCTGGTTCTGCGTTTCCGTGAGGCGAATGGCCAGGATCTCGCCGCGCTGGGACACGTCCTCGCCGATCCGGGCGGCGATATCCTCGACCCGGGCCGCGAAGCTGTCGCTGCGCGTGCCGAGGTTGTCGATGAGATCCTCGCCGGTTTGACGGAGCCGGTCGTCGATGGAGCCGACCTGCGCGGCGATGTCGCGGGACACGAGTTCCGTGGCTTCGTTCAGCTTGGACGTGACATCGCGCGTCGTCTCGATGAGACGCTCGGCGATGTCGTTGCCGTGCACCGCGATATGGGCGGCCGTCGCCTCGCCGGCCTCGGCCATGGCGGAGGAGATTTCCCGCCCCTTCTCGCCAATGGCGCGGGTAACGAGATCGCCGGCCGTCTCGACGCTGACGGCGATCTGCGTGCTGGCGTGCTCGAAGTCCCGTGCCAGGCTTTCGTGTGCGCCGGAAATGGCATTGCGCACCCGGTCGGCATTGACGACGATCGCTTCGCGCTCGCTGGCGAGCTCGTCGATCATCGAGCGGATTCTTCGCTCGTTTTCCGTGTAGGAGCGCTCCAGGCTAGCGACTTCGGTTCGCACCAGGGTCTCGAGTTCGCTCGCGCGGGCCAGGGCGTGTTCGATGCCGTCACCCATCGAGGCGACCTCGCGCCGGATGGCGTGCGACAGGCTTACAACCTGTTCGGTCGCCAGGGTCTCGGGTTCGGCCAGCCGAAGCGCGATCTCCGCCATCGAGCGCGTCGTCAGGCGCATCTCCTGCGACCGCCACATCAAGGCGGCCATGACGAAGAACAGCATGATGGGGCCGGCCGCCGCGCTGATCGCCAGCAGCATGTCGGGGCGTGTCCCCGCCTCGGCCGGCACGCCGCCGGTGAACAGCCACCCGGTGGCATAGCCATAGGCGCACACCGCCGCCCAGAGCAGGGAGCCGACGGCGGCCAGGATAAAGGGCGCCGGGCTCGGACGGGCGTTGAGGGCCTGCAGCATCTGGCCCGTCGAACGGCGGTCGTCGTTGGCGGGAGGCGCGGCTTCCGCCAGGGCGCGCGCCGACGTCGGCTGGCGCACTTCACGGGCAGGCCGGATCTCGCGGATGATCGGCTCCCGCGGTGCCGCCTCCCGGCCGGCGGTCTCGCGTCCGAATCGTTCGGGCGGCGCAGTGTCGCGCGCGGCCGCCTCGCGGGTTGCAAGCTCGCGCGGCGGTATCTCAGGCGGTATCTCACGCGGCGGCGGTTCCCGCGGGCCGGGGTCATTCGACACCGCCGCATAGGCGGCCTCGAAGGCCTCGGTGGCCAGATCGACGGGCGGCAGGGACGGTCGGTCACGGTCCCGCGACGTCGGCCGCACGGTCGGGTTGGGAGGGGCTTCCGCCACCACCGGAGCCGCCTCGGCACCGTCCTGCTTCACCAGGTTCAGGGCTTCCTCGATCGCCAGAAGAGCGGCCGCCGCCGGATCCCTGGCTTCCTTTTGAACCGCCATACTCTTGCCTCGTCATACACACGCGGGATCGAAGTTGGTAAATCGTGCAGCCTGGGGCGCGACCGGCACCGACCGACAGGCTGGCGGCATGCGTGAAACGTTAACCAAACCCAGTCTACTCTTGGCTGCCTATGATGGAAACCATCGGCCGGCGGGATCGGCCAACGTCGTTAACGTCTTGTTTACCCTCTGATCGGCCTGTCCCGGGTCTTCGCAGGTGATCGGTCCTGCCCGTGAGGCCGCCGGCCCGCGACGCAACCGCTCCGCCAGTTGCCCTCATGTTCGGTCCACCCACGGACGCAACCCGTCCCGGAGTATATCATGAAGCCCAGCCCCGCGGCGCTCCCCAATATGGCTGTTCCACACCTCAATCCGGAGCCGCGCGGCCGGGTCCTCCTGCCGTGGAGACACCCGATCGACCTCGTTCACCTGAGCCGACAGACCTTCGGCGACAAGCGGCTCGAGACCGAGCTCCTGCGGCTCTTCATGCGGCAATCGGACCAGATCCGTCAAAGCCTGGAGACGGGCGCGCAGGACGGCTCTTCGGCCGTGTCCTCGCTCGAGATGCTCCATATGCTGTCCGGGTCGGCCCGGGTCATCGGCGCCAGCGCGGTCGCAGAATTGGCGACATCCCTCGAGGCCGACATGCGGCGGGGCGTCCGAGGGGAACTCGACGAGGCGGAACGCCGATCCCTGGGGGGGCTTATCGGGATGACCACGGCTTACATCGCCGAGTTGCTGGATCAGGCCTGATCACCGGCTGCGAGAAAGGAGCGCATCCCCTCGCCAAGGGAATCGAAAGCCTTTATGACCGCCCTTCGTGAACCGCCCCGGACATCGGCGGCAGGTCCGCGCCGGAGCGACGCATCCGCCGTCTCCCCGGCGGAGAATCCGGGTGCGGAGCCGATCGGCGGGGCATGGCCAAGATCACATTCATCGACTCGTCCGGTAAGTCCCACGAGGTGGAGGCCGAGGTCGGCGCCACCGTCATGGAGACGGCGGTGCGCAATGCCGTTCCCGAAATCGAGGCGGAATGCGGCGGCGCCTGCGCCTGCGCGACCTGCCATGTCTATGTCGATCCGGAGTGGATCGAGCGGACCGGCAAGCCCGAACCCATGGAAGAAGACATGCTGGACTTCGCCTTCGAGGTTCAGCCGACCTCGCGCCTGTCCTGCCAGATCAAGGTCAAGCCGGCGCTCGACGGTCTCATCGTCCGGACCCCGTCGCGGCAGGGCTGAGAAGCGCGGCCCCTGATGCGGGTCTGCGCGAGGGCGGCGTGGTCAGGTCACAACAGGTCGCATGGAAGCCTTCACAGCACCGGAGGGGTGGGGTAGTCCGGGCTGGCGAGACGCTTCGCGGTCAGGGGCGCGGTTTGGTCAGGGGCCGCCCGACGCGGGAGATCGCCTCGACCACCGAATGGCAGGCCGCGCATGAGCGAAACGATCAGGACGGATGTGGTGATCGTCGGCGCGGGCCCGGTCGGCCTCTTCGCGGTCTTCGAACTCGGCCTGTTGGACATCAAGGCCCACCTTGTGGACATCCTCGGCAGGCCCGGGGGACAATGTGCCGAACTCTATCCCGAAAAGCCCATCTACGACATCCCGGGTTTTCCGCTGGTGACCGGGCAGGGCCTGGTCGACAACCTCATGGAGCAGGCGAGGCCCTTCAATCCGGTTTTCCACCATGGTGAAATGGTCAGTACCATCGAGCCCTTGGGCGACGGCGACGCGCCGCTGTTCCGTCTCGTCACCGACGCCGGCACGGCCTTCGAATGCAAGTCGATCGTGGTCGCGGCGGGCGGCGGCTCGTTCCAGCCCAAGAAGCCGCCGATCGCGGGCATCTATGCCTATGAAGGCACCTCCGTGTTCTACGCGGTTCGCAAGATGGACGCCTTCGTCGGCAAGCGCGTGCTGATCGTCGGCGGCGGCGATTCGGCCCTCGACTGGACGTTGAACCTCCACCCCCTGGCGAGCCGCGTGACGCTGCTGCATCGGCGCGACGCGTTCCGGGCCGCGCCCCATTCCGTGAACGCGATGCGGGCCCATGTGGCGGACAGGTCGATGGACCTGCTGCTCGGGCAGGTCGTCTCCCTCGAAGGCCGGGACGGCCACCTCAGCGCTGCCGTCGTGAAGCACGACGACGGCACCACCACCGCGGTGGCCTGCGACGTGTTGCTGCCGTTTTTCGGCCTGACGATGAAACTCGGCCCGGTGGCGGACTGGAACCTCAACCTGCACGAGAACCTCGTCGCGGTGGATACGGAGAAGTTCGAGAGCGGTTCGCCGGGTATCTTCGCCGTCGGGGACATCAATACCTACCCCGGCAAGCTGAAGCTGATCCTTTCGGGCTTCCACGAGGCCGCGCTGGCGGCACAGAAGATTCATCGCTACGTTTACCCTGACAAGCGTCTGACCTTCCAGTACACGACCTCATCGACGAGCCTGCAGAAGAAGCTCGGCGTCGCCTAAGCCGTCCGGCATGGCTTTGGCGCCGGCATCCGGCCCGCCGCTTTTCGACTCGCTCTCGGCCGCTGTTGCGCTAATCTGATCGGCGGAGACACGATCTCTCCAACCCGGGAGGGTCGCATGGGTGTTGAGCGCAAGAGCCCGGTGGATGTCGCCAGGCGCCTCGGGGAGAGGCGGGACAATCAGCCCCTCCGCTCCGGGGCGCGGGGCGGATCCGAGGCGTGGCGCCGGGAGACGTTCACCTTGCCGAGGGACGAGGCGCGGGCGCTCGCGCGCATCTGGTTCGAGCGCTTCCCGAAAGCCGCATACATGACCGAAATCGAATCCTGGCGCGAAGTCTCGGACGGCAAGATCGAATTCACGATGCGTCGGTTGCCGACGGCCGACTGAGTTTCCTTGCCGCCGCAGCCCTGCCTCGGACGCCTCCAGGCCCTCCCACGGCGGCTGGCAAGAGTCCTGCATCGCTTCGTTGCGCAGCCCTGATCGGAAACGCTTGACCGCCGCGGCCAGGGGCGTGCAACTGTGCCTGCCGAGCCCGACATCCTTTGCCAAAGGCCCCTTCATGATCGATCATTTCAAGCGGTTCGACGTCTTCCGGCGCGTCCTCGGCGACCTCGACAACGAGGTGATCGACGAACTGCTGGCGGGGCGGCTCGATCGCCGCTCCTTCATGCGTCACGGCGCCATGATGGGCCTCGCCTTGCCGGTCCTCGGCAGCATGGCGAGCCTCCTTGGTCTGGGAGCCATGCCGACCCCGGCCCGTGCGCAAGGCAAGCCGGGCGGTGCCATCAGGGTCGCGATCGCCACTCCGGCGGGCCGCATCGACCCTGTCACGGTGGCGGATGATCCCGGCTTGACGATGCTGATCCAGGCCGGGGAGTTCCTTTGCGTCACCCAGCCGGACTTGACCTTGAAGCCGGCGCTGGCGGAGAGCTGGACTCACAACGAGGATACCTCGATCTGGACGTTCAAGCTCCGCTCCGGGGTGAAGTTCCAGAGCGGCGGGACCTTGAAGGCGGCCGATGTGGCCGCCACCATCGACCGCCTCTGCGACCCGGCCAATTCCTCGAACGCGCTCTCGGCGTTCAAGGGCATCCTGACCAAGGGCAACACCAAGGCCGTCGACGACCTCACGGTCGAGTTTCACCTTGACGCCCCCTATGGGTCCTTCCCCTACGTCGTGTCGTCCGACAACTACAATTGCATCATCCTGCCGGCGAGCTACTCCGGCGATTATGAGAAGAACTGGGACGGTACCGGCCCCTTCAAGCTCGAAAGGTTCACCCCGAAAGTGGGTGCGAGCTTCGTTCGGAACGACGGCTACTGGGGCGACAAGGCCCTGCCGGACCGCACGGAGTTCACCTTCTACGACGCCCTGCAGCCGCGTATCCTCGCGCTTCAGGGCGGCCAGGTCGATCTCATCGACCAGCTTCCCGTCGTCAGCGGCAAGGCGCTGCTCAACGACCCCAACGTCACGATCATCCGGGAGAAGAGCACCGCCCATCAACAGGTCCACATGCGTTGCGACACCGGCCCCCTGGCGGACAAGCGGATCAGGCAGGCCCTGGCGCTCAGCATTGACCGCAAGAAACTCGTGGCCGGGCTCCTGCAGGGCTTCGGCGAAGTCGGCAACGACAGTCCCTTCGCCAAGGCCTACCCGGCCTCGGACCCGGCGGTACCCCAGCGCGAGCGCGACGTCGAGAAGGCCAAGAAGCTGCTCGCCGAGGCGGGCGTCGCCCCGGGGCTGAAGGTCAACCTCACCACCGAGCAGTACCTCGAGATCCCGCAATACGCGCAGCTGATCCAGAACTTCGCGCGGGAGATCGGCATCGACATCACGCTCAAGATCGAATCGCAGGACGCCTATTATGGCAAGGCGGTCTTCGGCCAGTCCGACTGGCTCGACAGCCAGATGGGGATCACCGATTACGGCCACCGCGGCGTTCCCAATGTCTTCCTCCGGGCCCCGCTCCTGAGCGATGGGCCCTGGAACGCGGCTCATTTCAAGAACGCCGACTACGACCACCTCGTGGGGGAGTTCGGCCGGACCGCCGACATCGGCGGCCAGCGCGCCATCGCGGGCAGGATCGAGACGCTGCTCCTCGAAGAGACGCCGATCATCTTCGCGTATTTCTTCGATTACCTGGTGCCCACCCGCAAGGGCGTCACGGGAATTCCGCCGATTTCCAACCGGCTGTATCTGGACCGGGCCACGGTCGTCGGGTGAGCTGAAGGCGAGCACCGTTACGCGAAAGGACCATCCCGATCCTGACACTGCTGATCCGCCGCATCCCTTATTCGCTCGTCACGCTGGTGCTGCTGAGCGTCTTGGTCTTTGCGGGCGGTCAGATCCTTCCAGGCGATGTCGGCCGGTCGA
>CAXSEU010000062.1:0-11853 GCA_964236485.1 uncultured Lichenihabitans sp.
CGGATGTGCTTTGCGACTCCTTTTGAGCTGGCGTATGTCGGCAACAGCAGGACATACGCTAAGACGATGCGACCGCCGTGGTTGCACGGCGCCTTCATCGGTCATGATGTCACGAGGACTGAACCCCCTTCTGGTCGGCACCGACGTTCCGCCTATCCCAGCGGCTCAAGGCTGGGCGGAACGCTACGACGGCCGGCACGGTGCCCTCATCAACCTGGCGCAGGCGGTTCCCGGTACGCCGCCGCCGCGCGAGTTGCTGACGCGACTGTCCGAGGCAGCGGGCGATCCGGGGAACGCCGCCTATGGGCCCATCCTCGGCAACGAAGCCCTGCGGACCGCTTTGGCGCGGGAACTTGGGCTTCTCTACGATGCCGACGCGGGCACCGACGAGATCGCCGTCACGGCGGGCTGCAACCATGCTTTCCTCGTCGCCGTCATGGCTCTGGCCGGCGCCGGCGCCGAGATCGTCCTGCCGGCGCCCTGGTATTTCAACCACAAGATGACGCTCGACATGCTGGGAGTCGTGGCCCGGCCGCTGCCTTGCCTCGAGCGGAACGGCTTCGTGCCTCGGCCGGCCGACGCTGGGGCGCTGATCGGCCCGAACACCCGCGCGATCGTTCTCGTCACGCCCAACAATCCGACCGGTGCCATCTACCCGCCCGCCGTGCTGGAGCAATTCGCGCAACTCGCCCGCGATGCCGGTATCCGGTTGATCCTGGACGAAACCTACAGAGACTTCCTGCCCGAGGGAGAAGCACAGCCTCACCGGCTCTTCGCGAGCCCCGATTGGCGGGATTATCTCATCCACCTGTATTCGTTTTCGAAGAGCTACGCCATTCCGGGCCATCGCCTTGGCGCCATGGTAGCAGCGCGGGACGCCATGGGGCAGATCGCCAAAATCCTGGATTGCTCGCAAATCTGCGTGTTTTGTGCCGCGCAGGCGGCGCTTGTTTGGGGTGTTGTTGGTTTGGAATGTTGGCGCCAGATGATCCGCATCCAGGTCAACACTCAGGCGGGCTTGTTCCGGAGGGTGATCGAGGAAACGCCAGGCTGGTCGGTCGCGGCGGCGGGCGCCTATTTCGCGTACGTTCGCCATCCGTTCGATTGCACGGGCGATGCCATGGCGGAGCGTCTCGCCGCCGAGGCCGGCGTTCTGGCTCTGCCCGGAAGCTTTTTCGGCCCCGAACAGGAACGGTTCCTGAGGGTTGCCTTCGCCAACGTGGATCCTGCGCGGCTGTCACTTGTCGGAGGACGGCTCGCCACCCTAAGCCGAAAGCCGTCTACCTAACGCGTCGGCGTTGCGAAGCGATGCAGGCTTGCCATCGACAAAGCGTCGGGGCTTTCGCTCCTCGCATCTTGCCCAGGGACGATGCCGCTCAGGCGATGGCCGCAGCTCCCATCAAAATCCATGCTGCGCAAAGTCCCGCCGCAATCCAGATCGAGCGATCCATGTGACACCTTGTAATTCGATTGCTTGGTTAACGGGGACATATCCTAAAAGGTTCAAAGCAAAAGCTTCCCCTGCGCCGGAGATCATCGCAGGGCCAGGGTCGAGAATGCGGTCTTAACCCTCGGCATGTTCTAACGGTGCGAACGGGTGGATCGACCGATGAACGATGCGCGGCGCAACACGCGGAAGCGGACCTTCTTGGCCGCTTACGCGAAAGTTGGCGAGGATCGCCTCCCCACCGCGTGTCTCGTGCGCGACGTTTCGCAGACCGGCGCACGGATCCTCCTCGACGCCACGGCCGAGGTTCCGGAGGTGTTCGACCTTCACATCAACGGTCGCGACCAGCTTTGGCGGGTCGAGACCGTTTGGCGCCGCGGAGCGGAGATCGGTGTGCGCTTGCTGACAAAGAGACCCTGCGGGCTGCCCGGCACCTCGCGCCGCCCGAGTGCCGCGGCAACCGCGGCAGTCCATGTGGATGCACCAGACCTCCGCGGCTAGCGCATGTCGCGCTGTTGCTGACATACGCCAGCTCAAAGAAGCGTGTACGTTCACAGGCTTGTATGGAAGCTCCGCTTCCAAAAGAGCCCGACGTACTCTAGCCGTCCTCCGGCCTCTTCTCGGGCCCGCTTGCTCGAGCGGAGCTCCGGCCGCACAGCCACATTGACGGAAACGGTTCAGGGGGCGAAGACCTGTGCGGGCGACGACGTCTCCCTGCGTCGTCGACCTGCGGCCCGCGCCCCGCGAAGACGCCCGAGCCTGGAGCCCCGATGGATCGTCCGCTGAAGGTCGCGATCGGCAGTCTCGCGATCAGCATCGCGGTCTTGGCGATCAAATTCGTCGCCTATCTGCTCACCGGGAGCGTCGCGCTCTATTCCGATGCGCTCGAAAGCGTCATCAACGTGGCAACCGCGCTAGCGGTCATTCTGGCGATCCGGGTCGCATCCCTGCCACCCGACGCCGAACACCCCTACGGGCATCACAAGGCCGAGTACCTCTCCGCGGTCGTGGTCGGCGTGATGATCGTCATCGCGGCGGTGGCGATCCTGCGCGAGGCTTATCTCGACTATCGGGCGCCAAAAACCATCGAAGCGGCCTGGGCCGGCCTCGCGATCAGCACCGCCGCGACGGTGATCAACCTCTTCTGGAGCATCGTTCTGGTCCGCCAGGGCCGCTCATCCCGTTCGCCTTCGCTGATCGCCGACGGCAAACACCTCCTGGCGGATGTCGTCACGTCGGTCGGCGTGATCATCGGCGTGATCCTCGTGGTCACGACCGGGGTGCCGATCCTCGATCCCACGATCGCCGCCTTGGTCGCCCTGCATGTGCTCTGGAGCGGCTGGGCCGTGATCCGGGCCAACACGAGCGGACTGCTGGACGAGACCGCACCCCCGGATGAACTGGCACTCATTCGAGAGATCATCTCGCTGGAGGCTCGCGATGCTATCGAGGCGCACGCCTTGCGCACGCGCCATGCCGGACGGGCGACCTTCATCGAGTTTCATCTCGTCGTACCGGCGCAGATGAGCGTCGCCAAGGCCCATGAAATCTGCGACCGCCTCGAAGCCGCGCTTGCGCAGGCCGTCGCCGGCGCCAACACGACCATTCATCTCGAGCCCGAGACGAAGGCCGAACATCGGGGCATCATCGTGGCATGAGCACCGGACCGATCGGCGCCCGCGGGCACGAAAAATTAACCATTCGGTCGAACACTCAGCATCGAGAGCCGCATCGATCTACGCGCGGACCCAACCACCGCCTGTCACGCGGAGGTTGCCGCCCATCCGCGCCGTTGCGGACGCTCATGATCTCCGCCCGCTCAGGAGGCCGCAGGACCATGGCTGTGAAAACCAACGACATCGAGGTTGCCTACGATTTCCAAGGCGGCGTCACGCTGGCAACCTCCGGAGCGAAGAACGGTCTTCTCGCCGCGATCGACCTCGGCTTGATCAACAAACCCGACGCGGCGGAGATCCTCATGCTGATCCGGGAGGCGACGCGCAGTCTCCTGGATACCATGGCGGACTAGCTAGAGCGCCCCGGGCTGTCTCGGAAGCCGCGCTTCCATAGAGGCCCTCGAACATGCTCGCCTGCTCGAATTGCATATGTAAGCGACAGCATGACATACGCTGAACGCTTCTTGACGCGAAGAGCCCGGCACCATTGGTGCCGGGCTGAGATGATCTCACGCGGTTGGGTTCAGTAGCCGGCCTTGATCTCGGCCAGCGTCTTCCTGAGGTGGATGTGCTGGTCGACATGGTCGATCCAGGCCAGCGGCACGAAGTGGTGCTGGCCGTCCGGCGAGGTCGTCTTGGCGAGCTTGATCCGGTCGGGACCATCGAGGTGATCGACGATTCCGATCTTCTGCCCGTCGGCCGAGATGACGTCCATGTTCGCGACGATGCGGGATGAGTCGGTCTGCGCCGAGAAGCGACTTTCCTGACCCGTCAGCCCGGTCTTGCGATCGTCCTGCACCTCGACCTCGGTCCGCCTGACGGAATCGGTGACGGTCTGCGTCCGATTTTCGCTCGTCTTGCGCAGGGAAATCTCCTCCGTGACGCGGGCATCCTTCGCGATCACGGCCTCTTCGGCATATTCTTCAACCTCGATGACCCGCTCCTGGAACAACGCGTCGCCGGCCGCAACCGGACGATCGACGGCCTTGCGATCGACGAAGACCTTCTCGTCCCGCAGGCTCACGGTTTCCTGCACCGGGGTCTCGACCACATAGCTGCGCAGGCGAACCCGCCCATGGTTCACATCGCGCTTGCCGACCCGAAGGGTCTCCTCGTAGAGCTGAACCACGTCGTCCTGACCGGCGGCCACAGGGCCCGTGGCGGGGCGCGTCGCCGTCGAGGCCACCGCGGCCGTCGCGGTCGTGAGACCGGCGGTTCTTGCCGCCGTGGCGGTCGAACCCGTCTCGGTGTACCCGGACCAGCCCTCCGAGCGCCACTGGCCCTCGCGCTGATCCATATCCACGGACCCGTCCGTGTCGAGGATGTCGAGGACCCGATCGTAGTTTGCTTCATCGGCTCGCACCGAAACCAGGTAGCCGCCGCGACGCAGCCCTTCTGCATAGGCCTGACGATCGTCCTCGGGGAGGAACAAGTCCTTCAAGGACTCCCAGAAGCCGCGGTCGTCCTGCCCGGTGGTCGCCGTAGAAATCCCGGTGCCGCCCTGGCCTCCGGTCTCGGTGATGTGCTGGCGCGGGATGCCCGCCGCGACGAGATCCGATACGGCCTTCGTGGCGGTCGCCTGGGTATCGAAGAACGCGCTGATGACGCGGCTGTGAACCGAACTATTGGTATCGTAGCTCATGATGTTTTTCCCATTGCGGTATAGCGCCCTCGAGATCGAAGACGCCCTGCCATATCCTGCCGAGCGCGACTGGATGCGCCGTACAGGTTCACAACGGGATTGGCCCTGAATTGTTCATGCCGATCGGGCGGGAACATGGCTCCGGCGAAGGTGTTTCCCCCTAGGGAGAGACCAAATGACCAACGAGTATCTAAAAGGTGAACCCACGGCCGATGACCCGGCGATCCGGCTGATGGAGGAAGTCGCGACGGTTTCGACCCGGGAAGTCGTGACGGGTCGCGTTCGAGTGTCGACGGCGGTCGACCGGTTCGAGGAACTCGCCGGAGCGGACCTCCAAAGCGAGACCGTCGTGGTGACCCGTGTCCCGGTCGGCCGGCAGATTGACGCCCCGCCTTTGGTGCGCACGGAAGGCGACGTCACCATCATTCCCATCGTGGAAGAAATCCTGGTGGTCGAAAAGCGGCTGATGTTGAAGGAGGAGGTGCATATCCGCAAGACGGTTGCCACCGAGCGCGTCGAGGAACCGGTAAGCTTGCGGCGGCAGCGCGCGATCGTGGAGCGTTACGATGAGAACGGCAAGCTCATCGGTCCGCCCGAACCTGCCTTGGGTTAACTTACGACGCGCGCCGCGCGCCCAGGCGGCGTTGTCGGTGCTTTTTGAGTCTGCATAGGCGGATGGTCGATCACCGAATTGCCGCCGACCGTCTCGAAGAGGCTCGAAACGCTTGCCTCCTGGGAGATGCGGTGAATGGCCTCGCCGATCAGGGGCGCGATGGGGATCACCCTGATGTTGCTGGCGCTTCGCATGGCCTCGGTGGGCAGGATGGTGTCCGTGACGACAAGCTCCTTCAGCTTGGAGGCGGCGACGCGTGCGACCGCTTCGCCCGACAAGACCCCGTGCGTACAATAAGCGTAGACGTCGCATGCTCCTTCGGCCAGAAGGGCATCCGCCGCGTTGCACAATGTTCCCCCGGAATCGACGATATCGTCGAGCAGGATGCAACTCTTGCCTCTGACGTCGCCGATGATGTTCATGACTTCGGACTCGCCGGCACGCTCCCTCCGCTTGTCGACGATGGATAATGGCGCGTCGATGCGTTTGGCGAGGGCCCTCGCCCTCACCACGCCGCCAACGTCGGGCGAGACCACCACGACATCGTGAAGATCGAGCCGATCGGTGATGTCGCGGACCATGACGGGCGCGGCAAAGAGGTTGTCCGTGGGGATATCGAAGAAGCCCTGGATCTGTCCGGCGTGAAGATCCACCGTCAAGACCCGGTCGGCCCCGGCGCGGGTGATGAGATTGGCTACGAGCTTGGCCGAGATCGGGGTGCGCGGGCCGGCTTTGCGGTCCTGGCGCGCATAACCGAAATAGGGCAGGACGGCCGTGATGCGACGCGCCGAGGCTCGCCGCAACGCATCCGTCATGATCAACAATTCCATCAGGTGGTCGTTGGTCGGGTAGGACGTCGATTGGATGATGAACGTGTCCTCGCCCCTGACGTTCTCCAGGATCTCGACGAAGATCTCCATGTCGGCGAACCGCCGGACGTTGCAGCGCGTGCGGGCCACGCCAAGATAGGCCGCGATCGCGTCTGTCAAGGGCGTGTTCGAGTTGCCGGCCAGAATCTTGATCGTCCCAGCCATGCGCAACTCCCGCGGCCACAAGCCCTTGCGGCCGCGGATCGAGGGGCGTGCGAGACCCTGAAGACAGGCCTTCGGCGCACCTTTACCCGATCGCGGCCGCAACGATCGCCGACGCGCTCGCAGCCACGACTTTCTCCCACTCGCGCCGAGGAGGAGGCCGGGCGGCCAAGCTCCATGCGGCCTCATACCAGCGAAGTGCCGTCGCGACAACGCGTAGGCCGGGCAAAATCAGTTTGCGGGGCGGTCCGGCACGCGGGCCACGGCCTCCGCCGGGGCGGCGCCCGCGGCCGCTTCCGGCGTGTTGCCCAGGAACATCGCAAGGTCGTCCGCGCTCCGTGCGGCGATGCTCGCCAGCACGTCGTCGTTGACGCCGCTCCAGGGATCGGGCCCCGACGGCGGCAACTCGAAAGCGTCGCCGACGCGCTGCGTCCGCCGCAGCGTGGTGTCGAAGACATCCCAAACATAGTGGACCGAGGTTCCCGTCTCGGTCGGATAGGCGTCGACATAGCCACGAACGAAATAGCGCGCCAGCGCGGGGGCCGTGATGCTGATCTCGCGGGTCGCGGCCTCGCTCGCCAAATCCTGCTTCAGCCGCGAGGCGATCGGCTCCGGCGCGCCGTCGATGCTGGCGAACGCCATCGCGGCCCCTTTGGGCGAGTGCACATCGCCCCGTGCGATGGCGGCCCGGACGTCGAGACGCCCAGCCTGGGGCCCCGCCGCCGGATCGACGCAGCCGCTCAGGCAGGCCGCCAGCGTCATCCCAGCCGCGGCGAGATGAGCCCGATCGCGGCGGCGCCTCGCAGGCCGATCCGATATCGACATGGCGACGTTCTCCGCTCCGGCCCGAAGCCGCATCCGCGCTCGACTCACGGCGCTTCCGTGATCCATCCAAACGAATCGCTAACCCTATTTGATCACGAGGTCCAGATCGGGCGCGTTCAGCGCCATGGCGCCGTCCGCCGTCACGAGCGAAGTTCGGCCGAGGCAGAGCGCCGTTTCGCTATGGGAGTCCATCAGGATCATGTGGGCGAAGAACACCTGGTTCGCGCCGATCGCGAAGGGGTTGTTCTCGTAGAACATCGGCGGGTCCATCCACGAGGGCGTGAACGTTGCGCCGAGCGCGTAGCCGCAGGCGTTCAGCCGGTGGGCCGAAAGGCCGTGGGCATCGAGAACGCGGGCATGAGCGGCGAAAACGTCCCCGGCGGTCCGGCCTGGCCGGAGTTCCGCCTCGCAGGCCACCAAGGCCTCGCGCGCCGCGGCATGGTAGGCGAGATGCAGGGGGCGGGGGGCGCCGATCACATGCGTCCGCATGATCGCCGCATGGTAATGACCCCAGACGCCGGCGAACTCGAGCGTCAACTGATCGTCGGCGTCCAATTTGCGCCGGCCGCTCTTGTAGCGGCAGAGCAGCGCATCGCGGCCCGAGCCGATGATGAATTCGTTCGCCGGATAGTCGCCGCCGCCGGCGAAGATCGCCGCGTGCTGGGCGGCGAGGATTTCACCCTCGTCGACGCCCGGCGCCAGAAGCGCGATGGCGGCCCGGTCGGCCGCGTCCGACAGCGCCGCGGCCCGTCGTACGAGTTCGATTTCAGCGTCGGACTTCGTGACGCGAAGGTCCGGCACCAGCAGCGAGGCGTCCGAGATGCGGGCGAAACCCTCGAGCGCCGCAGCGAGCCTCAGCCCATAGCCGTAGGTGAGACCCTGGGCGTCATATTCGACCCCCAGGCGTTTGCCGGCGCAGCCGAGATCCTGGAGCATCTTGCGCAGGTCGCCGGCCGGGTCCGCGTCGGCGCCATCCTTCCAGATGCGGACGTCGGCGATGTCGGACGTGTGCCGAGCCTGACGAAGGTCCGCCGAGCGGGTGAGGAGGGCCGTGCCGCCGTTCGCACCCACATGAAGGCACTGGAAGAAGCAGAATCCGAACGTGTCGTAGCCGGTCAGCCAGTACATGCTCTCCTGCGAGAACAGCAGCAGACCGTCGAGCTCCCGCTCGGCCATGACGGCGCAAAGCCGCGTCAGTCGGGTGCGCATCTCGGCCCCCGAAAAGTGAACCGGCATCGTCGCCTCCCTATTGCGCCGCAACATAATCGCTTGCGCTTCCGGGGCGCTGTCGCAAGATGCGGCGGCCGATCATAGGAGCGGGGGTGCGCATGGCTAGGGCGATCATCGGAATCATCGGAGGGTCGGGGGTCTACGATCTGCCGGGCCTCGAGGATGTGCGCGAGGAACGGGTCTCGACTCCCTGGGGAGATCCTTCCGACGCCTTGCGGCTCGGCCGACTGCACGGACGCGAGGCGGTGTTCCTGCCGCGGCACGGGCGGGGCCATGTGCTCTCGCCTTCGGGCATCAATTATCGCGCCAACATCGACGCCCTGAAGCGCGCCGGCGTGACGGATCTCATCTCCGTCTCCGCCTGCGGCTCCTACAGGGCGGAGCTCTATCCGGGGCTCTTCGTCTTCGTGGACCAGTTCGTCGACCGAACTTTCGGCCGCGAGTCCTCGTTCTTCGGCAATGGCTGCGTGGCCCATGTGCCGATGGCCTATCCCATCGCTCCCCTGCTGCAGGGGCGGCTGGTCGAGGCCGCCAAGGCGGAGGACATTCCCTACAAGAAAGGCGGAACCTACCTCTGCATGGAGGGACCGGCCTTCTCTTCGCGGGCCGAATCGCTGACCTACAAGGATCTCGGCTATGACGTCGTCGGCATGACGGCCATGCCCGAAGCCAAGTTGGCCCGCGAGGCGGAGCTCTCCTATGCCACGGTCGCCATGGTGACGGATTTCGACTGCTGGCACCCCGAACATGAGAGCGTCGACGTCGCCTCGGTGCTCAAGGTCGTGCGAGACAATGCCCACCGCGCGGCGGCGCTCCTGGCGCGCGTCATCCGAGACTTTCCCGAGGAGCACGAGCCTTGCCCGATGGGCTCCGACCGGGCGCTCGACATGGCGTTCATCACCGCGCCCGAGGCCCGCGACCCCGACCTCCTGCGCAAGCTAGACGCCGTGGCCGGCCGGGTGCTGCGGCGATAGCGCAGGTCATGCACGCATGCGCCAAGGGCGGGGGCTTTGCCAAGCCGCGGCGGCCGATGCCGCCCGCACCGGGTGAGCGAAACCACCGTGCTCCGGCCGAACAAACTTCAGCCGGTGGGCTTCAGGACCTGGCCGTTGGCGTCCTGCACGCCGAGGTTTCGCAGGTGGACGCGGCATTTGACCAGCACCATCGTGGCCTGGGTGCGCTCCACGGCCGCGACCGTCGTGGTCGAGGCCAGCTTCTTGTTGCGATAGAGGTGCAGCACGATCGCGATGCGGCCATCGGTCAACTGGCGGGGAATGAGGGTGAAACTGATCATGGCCGTCCACGGCAATACCACATGCCGAGACTATAGGATCGCAAGCTATTGCGAAGCTGGCGTTCAAGCCGCCTCGGCAGCCGGGCCGGCGGTGGTGCCGTAGACGACGCCCTTCTCCTTGAGCCAGCGCCGGTAGGCGACCGAGGAGGCATCGGCGCGCGTCGGGATCTCCGCGCGAGGCTCGAGCGGCAGCAGGCGCGGACGCTGGTTTTCCAGGATGATGCGGTCCTGCAGGAAGATCAGCTGCTGGAACTGGACGAGGCTGCCAAGGCTCGAGGCGTCGTCGATCAGGAACATCACGGGATGGGCGCGGCAAAGGTCGGGCGCGAGCGGCTGCACGAAGAGCGCGATCACGTCCCACCGGTCCGCGACGTTGGGGCAGGTCTTGTAGAGCAGGGTCACCAGGGGGGTGGCGACGCGGTACCGATAGTCGGTCGTGATGCCGCCTTTCGCCGAGAGGGCGGCCTGCGGCTGAAAGAATTGGCAGTTGGTGGCCCAGACCTCGTCGACGTCGCGGCGGATCTCCGTGGTGTAGTGCGTGACCTCGGTGTGGGGCTCGGCGCCCAGGATGTCGGTGTGCACGAAAGGGAAATGCGCCATGTCGAGGAAGTTCTCGACGATGCGCAGCCCCGACGCCCTGACCGCGACCGAACCGCAGACCACATGCCGCCGGTCGGATTCAGCCGCCTCGGGGATCGAGGGGACATCCGCCGGTGGGTTGCCGAGCGTAGTCCACAGGCAATCGTAACGCTGCCGCACCGGCAGGGGTGAGTCGCTCCCGTCCATCATGACGACGCTTCGGCCGTCGGCGCCCTTTCGGGCCGTGAGATCGACCCCGAGCAGACGGGTACGGAACGGCACCACCAATACAACATCGAGATTCGTCATGGACTGCCCTTCGCTTGCGCCTCACTGGGCGTAGATAGCCTGCATGACCTTGGCATGCGCGTCGAGCAGGTCTTCGATGTCGTGCTCGACGAAGACGCCGCGATCAACGACCTGCCGGCCATTGATGAACGAGTGATCGACCCGGAACGGGCCGCACATGATCATGGCCGCCAAGGGATCGCGCTGCGTGCCGCTGAGACCGAGTTGGTTCAGCTTGATGGCAATGAAATCGGCGCTCATGCCGGGTGCCAGATGGCCGATATCGTCGCGCCCAAGCAGCGCCGCGCCGTGCCGCGTCGCCATGTCGAGCGCTTCGCGCGCCGACAGCGCCGACGGCGTTCCGCCGAAACCGCCGCGTCCGCCAGGTTTCTCGGAGAGATAGCGGTGCGGCGCGACGCGCTGCAGCATCTGCGCGAGCCGGGCTTCGAGGAAGAGGTTCGAGGTGTCGTTGGAGGCCGATCCGTCGACCCCGAGGCCGCAACGGATGCCGGCGTCGAGCATCTGCCGGATTTTGGCGATGCCCTGGCCACAGCGCATGTTGGCCGACGGGCAATGGACCATGCCGGTGCCGGTGCGGGCGAAAGTGGCGATCTCGGCATCGTCGAGGAAGATCGCGTGGGCGAACCAGACGTCGGGGCCGAGCCAGTCCACCGAGGCGGCGAACTCCACCGACCGCATGCCGTAGACCTGCCCGCAATAGGTCTCCTCGTCGAGGTCCTCGGCGAGATGCGAATGCAGGGTGACCCCGGGGTTCCGCCGCGCCAGCCTGGCGGTGTCGCGCATCAGCGCCGGGGTCACCGAGAAGGGCGAACAGGGGGCGAGGACGATGCGTGTCATGGCGTGGCGCGACGCGTCATGATAGCGGCCGATCAACCGTTCCGAGTCGGCCAGGATGGCGTCCTCGTCCTCGACGCAATCGTCCGGCGGAAGGCCGCCCTGGCTCTTGCCGCGCGACATGGACCCCCGGGCGGCATGGAACCGCAGGCCCATGGTCTGCGCGGCGCGGATCTCGGCGTCCACGGTGCAGTCGTTCGGCAGGATGTAGAGGTGGTCGGAACTTGTGGTGCAGCCCGACATCATGAGTTCGGCCATGGCCACTTTGGCACTGACCTCGATCGCACCGTCGTCGAGCCGTGCCCAGATCGGATAAAGGGTCGAGAGCCAGACGAAGAGTTCGTCGTCCTGCACCATCACCCGGGTCAGGTTC
>CAXSEU010000063.1:0-1525 GCA_964236485.1 uncultured Lichenihabitans sp.
GCGAGGTCCTGGGGTACCCGGTCAGCCACCGTTCGGCCCCAGTAGCAGTAAGGCCAGCCGTAGAAGCCGCCATCCCGCACGGAGGTCAGGTAATCCGGGGGTGTCTCGTCACCCAGGCCATCCCGTTCGTTGACCACGGTCCACAGCGCCCCGGTGCGCGGCTCCCAGGCCAGCCCCACGGGATTACGCAGTCCCGAGGCGAAGATGCGACTGCCGCCGCTTGCGAGGTCGATCTCGTAGATGGCCGCCCGCCCCTCTTCGGCCGCCAACCCTGCCTCGCCGATGTTGCTGAACGAGCCGACACCGGCGATGAGCTTACGTCCGTCGGGGGTGGGCAGAAGGCTTCGCGTCCAGTGCCCTCCGGGCTTGAAGCTGGTTACGGTTCGTCCCGGTGCGGTGATGCGGGTGGCGCCTGGCGTGTACGGGAAGGCGGCCACACCGTCCGTGTTGCCGACATAGAGGGTGTCGCCCAGCAGCGCCATGCCGAAGGGCTGGTTCAAACCCTCCAGGAAGGCCTCCTGGGTTTCCGCTACGCCGTCGCCGTCCGGGTCGCGCAGCAGCGTGATCCGGTTCGGACTCTCGCCTACGGCGGCGGCGCGCTTCATGGTGCTGAACATGGCGTAGTCGAAGGCGGTCTTGATGGGGCCGGCGAGGCCGAGAGCCTCCGCCACCAGGACATCGCCGTTCGGCAGCACATGGATCCAGCGGGGATGTTTCAGACCAGCGGCAAACGCGTTGACCGTAAGCCCGGGCGCGGCGATCGGGCTCTGACCCGGGGCCCACCCCCTGGCCGTCGGCATCTTCAGCGTCGGGATGCCCTGCGGCTTGGCAGCCGGGATCGTCGGCGTGCCGCCCAAGGCTGGCACATGCGCGCCACCTTTCTGCCGCCGCAACAGGATCAGCGCGGCACCGATCAACGCGACGAGGCGGGCGAAGATACCTGAAAAGCTCATGACGCTCCGCTTCTTCGAGGCTTCGAGCCAGCGACCGCGGTCACGGCTGTCTCGGCAGGTTCTTGGGCAGGAATCGCGCCGGGGCCGGATAGGTCAGAACGCCGTCTTCCAGCTTGAAGCCGGAGCCGGGCGGCGGGACAGGAGACGGTCCGGAAGGCGCGGGCGGCCCCGTCCCACGGAAGGCGTGCTGCACCGCCGTACGACCGGTCGCCGGTGCGGCAGGACGCCCGGCCGGCGGCGTGGCGAGGCTCGCCACAGGCCCGCGGGGGCCCCGAACATCGAGGCTGCGAAACTCCGTCAATGGCTGCGGTGCAAAACTCAGCCGCTTGAGCCCGGATGCCGCGGCCGGCGTGACCGATTTCTCACCCGGCGTATCGACGATATCGACCCCGTCCCAGCGCGGCCTGAAGCTTGTCCTGGAGGATGACCCCGGCGGCCAGGGCTCGCAGACGCCATAGGCCTTGGCGCACTGCGCCAGGGACGTGAATGACGATGTCCGGGCCACGAATTCCGTTCGCGCATTGGCAAAGGCCGAACGGCACAGTGCCGGGTTGAGGGCATGGCCCGACACT
>CAXSEU010000063.1:1535-11735 GCA_964236485.1 uncultured Lichenihabitans sp.
GGCTCCGCGCCGCCGCCGGAGGCGCCGCGCCCAGCGCCGAGGCGACGAGAGCCGTCGCCAGGAGCCCCCTGCCTACCCGCGCTTCTCCCATCGTCCGCCCTCGCCTTGCTGCCAGTAACTCACGATGTGGCCCGCGGTCTTCAAGGCCGACCATTGCCGTCGCGCCCCTGCGACGTCGTCATCGTCGCGGCCATCGAACAGAAGCACCGCCCGCTCGTACACACCCTCGGCGAGCGCCGGCCCCACCTCCACCCCTTCGAGGAAGAAACGGATCGCCGCGGCGTTCGGGTTCTCCGGTCCCTCCGTCAGATATATGGGCTGCGCGGCGGCGTCACCATCCCGCGCGGTGCCGTGCGCCAGGAAGCTCGCGTCATCGTAGGTCCACAGGCCGAGGTCCAGCGCCTCGATCCGTTCCGGCGAGGCCGCCTGAACCACGGCCTTCCAGCCGCGCGCCAGGGATTTTTCCAGCAGGGTCGCCAGCACCCGTTCCACCGACTGCCCGTCGAGATGGTAGAACCAGACGTCGGTCATCGGGGCGAAGGCGAACTCACTTCTCGTAGCTGTCGGCGACCAGCCGATCGAGCAGGCGCACCCCCCAGCCGGAGCCCCAGCTCTGGTTGATCTCGTCCTGGGGCGAGCCCATGCCGGTTCCGGCGATATCGAGATGGACCCAGGGCACGTCGTTGACGAACCGCTGGAGGAACTGCGCCGCAGTGATCGAGCCCGCATGCCGGCCGCCGGTGTTCTTCATGTCGGCAAACTTCGAATCGATCAACTTGTCGTAAGCGGGCCCGAGCGGCAGGCGCCACACTTTCTCCCCCGTCTCCTTGCCGGCAACGTGAAGCTTTTCGGCCAAGGCGTCGTTGTTCGAGAACAGGCCGGCATGTTCATGGGCGAGCGCCACCAGGATCGCACCCGTGAGGGTCGCGAGATCGATCATGAATTCGGGCTTGAAGCGCTCCTGGACATACCAGAGGAGGTCGGCCAGAACGAGGCGGCCTTCCGCGTCCGTATTGATGATCTCGATGGTCTGCCCGGACATCGAGGTGACGATATCGCCCGGACGCTGCGCCTTCCCGTCCGGCATGTTTTCGACGAGGCCGATGACCCCGACGGCGTTGACCTTGGCCTTGCGGGCCGCCAGCGCGTGCATCAGGCCGACCACGCAAGCCGCTCCCGCCATGTCGCCCTTCATGTCCTCCATGCCGGCGGCGGGCTTGATCGAGATGCCGCCCGTGTCGAACGTGACGCCCTTGCCGACGAAGGCGACCGGCTTTCCCTCGCCGCCGGCCCAGCGCATCACCACCACGCGCGACTCATGGGCGGAGCCCTGCCCCACGGCGAGCAGCGCCCGCATGCCGAGCTTCTCCGCCGCGGCGATGTCGAGGACCTCCACCTCGACCCCGAGGGCGCCGAGTTCGGCGGCCCGGCGGGCGAATTCAACCGGATAGAGGATGTTCGGCGGCTCGTTGACGAGCGTGCGCGCCAGGTGCACGCCCTCGGCCACGGCGTCCCCGGCGCGGGCGAAAGCCTTGACGCTCTCGAGGTCCGCCACCCCGATGCTGACCGTGGCGGGGCCGAGCTTGTCCGCCTCTTCCTTCTTAGTCTTGTAGGCGTCGAAGCGATAGGCCCTCAGCCGCAGGCCGAGGGCGAAGTCCGACGCCGCGACGGCCGGGGCGTCCGCAGGCGGATCGAAGACCACGATGGCGCGGCTGCCGTCGCGGATGCGGCTCATCGCCGTGCCGCCGAGCGTGACGAAATCGCTTCCCTTGGGTTCCTTGCCGAGGCCGACCACGACGATCCGGTCCGCGGCCAGGCCACCCGGCACCAGGATTTCCATGGCGGAACGGGCCTTGCCCTTGAAGCCGGCGGCTTCGGCGGCCCGTGCGATGGTCCCGGCGGCCGACCCGAGCAGCGCCGTCGCGGCAGCCGAGAGCTTCAGATCCTCCCCCATGAAGACCACGGCCGACAGCGTCTCGGCCGCACGGGCGGCCTCGCCGGCCGCCGGCCTGGCTGAACCGAGCCGGATGGTCGCGAGCGGCACGAAGTCGAGGTTGACGAAGGCTGACATTGTCTTCTCTTGGTCTTCTCTGGGGATGGAGGCCGCAGCGGCACCGAACGGCGCGACGGAACCGGAGGCGCGACCCATGCGGGCGGAGCCCGGCCTCGCGCGAGCATTGGCATTATGGCATCTGTGTCGTGCCCGCGGCAATGCGGGGCGCTGGTCGCCCAAGGTCTTTTTTCCGCCCTCATGCTGCCGCCCCGATGCGCTTGGACGTATCAAGAAGGCAACGCGCGGCGGAGAAATTCGGCGCCGCTGCCCGACGGCGCCGGCGAGACTTGCGCCGCGTGGTGCAACACCCTAGCCAGGATGATGCACCGCGTCGCCGCGGGTATGGTCGGACGTCACATCGAACGGAGCCGCGTGGAGCTGTATGACGCTGGTCGAGACTTACGTTCTGCGGACCGCACGAACCTCCTTTTTGACGGGGCTCGGCGTGCTGACGGCCGTGATCTGGATCACCCAAGCGTTGCGGGAATTCGACCTGTTGACGACCAAGGGCCAGTCGTTCGTCACCTTCATGGCCGTTACGGCGCTCACCATTCCATCGCTCATCGCCATCATCGCCCCGGTCGCCCTGTTCATCGCCGTGCTCTACGCCTTGAACAGAATGAACAGCGACAGCGAACTCATCGTCATGAGCGCGGCTGGCGTGTCGCCCGCGCGGCTGTTCCGACCCTTTGCGGTGCTGACCCTGATGACGGCGCTGCTGGTCGCCGCGATGTCGCTCTACGCCATGCCGTGGAGCTTCGGTCAGTTGCGTACGCTGATCATGAAAATCCGTGCCGACTTCATCACGCACGTCGTGCGCGAGGGAACCTTCACGACGCTCGACGACGGCTTCATCTTCCATTACCGCGACCGGGCGCCCGACGGATCCCTTCGCTCCATCCTCATGGAGGATCGGCGCGACCCGACTCACATCACCTCCTACGTTGCCGAGACCGGTCAGATCCTGCAGGCCGAGGATAACAACTACCTGGTGCTGACCAAGGGCAGCGTTCAGCGCCACCAGCCCGACTCGCGCGACGCCGCGATCGTGGTCTTCGATCGCTACGCCCTCGATCTGGCCCAGTTCGGCTCCGAGGGCGAGAACGCACCGCTGAAGCCCCGCGAGCGTTCCACCCGGGAACTTTTCGAACTCGACCACTCCGACGCCAACGTCAAGGCTCAGGAAGGCCGCTACCGGGCCGAACTGCACGACCGCTTCGTCAGCCCCCTGTTCGCCTTGAGCTTCGGCATGATCGCCTTCGCGGCGCTGGGCGAGCCCCGCACCACCCGCCAAGGCCGGGGAACGGCCATGCTGATCGCCGTCATAGCGGTTCTCCTGGTCCGCGTGGCCGGGTTCGGCGCGTCGAGCCTGCTGGTCAAATACCCTGCCTACGTGCCGCTCGATTACGCCGTGCCGGTGATCGGGGTCATCGCGGGCGCGTTCTATGCCTTCGCGCCCCGCATCAAGCTCCCGTCGGCGAGGCCGTTCTTCGTCCCCGATGCCGAGCCGGCCTGATCGCATGGTCGGCTTGACGCTCGTGCGCTACCTCTCCATCAGCTTCCTGAAGACCATCCTCGGCGTCTTCGGCACGATGTTCTGCCTGATCTACCTGATCGACTTCGTGGAATTGCTGCGCCGCGCCAGCGATGCGCAGGGCGCGACGGTGGCGACCGTGGCGTGGCTTTCGCTCATGCGGGTTCCGACCATCGCCGAGCAGATCTTTCCCTTCTCGATCCTCTTCGGGGCGATGTTCGCCTTCCTCAACCTCACCCGCAAGCTGGAACTGGTGGTGGCGCGCGCGGCCGGCGTCTCGGTTTGGCAGTTCCTCGCACCCCCCGTGCTCGTCGCGCTGGCGCTCGGGATCTTCGCCACGACGGTCTACAACCCTGTTTCCGCATCGCTGAAGCAAAGGTCCGCGCGGATCGAGACGACCATCTTCGGTCGCACCGGCAACGAGGCGACCGACACCGCCTTCTGGATCCAGCAGGACGGCATCGACGGACCCTCGGTCTTGCGTGCCAACCGGGCCAGCGAAGGCGGAACGGTGCTCAGCGGGGTGACGGCGTTCGTCTATGATCGCGACGGCAGCTTCATGGAGCGCGCCGAGGCCGACCGGGCCGAACTGCGTCCCGGTTTCTGGACTCTGGACGATGCACGCATCGCGGCCCCCGGCGAAGAGCCTCGCGATGTCGCGGCACAGTTCATCGCCACCAACCTCACGGCCGAGCAGGTGGAGCAGAAATTCCTCGCCCCGGACGCCGTGCCCTTCTGGAGCCTGCCCGAGGTTCGCGATCGCACCGCCTTGGCCGGGCTCAACGCCACGGGGTACAACCTCCAATACCAGGCCCTCCTGGCACGACCTCTGCTGTTCGTCGCCATGATCCTCGTCGCGGCCTCCTTTTCGTTAAGATTTTTCCGCTTTGGTGGGGTCGCCCGGATGATCGCGGGTGGAGTGTCCGCGGGCTTCATGCTTTACGTTGCAACGAAGCTCGTTGCGGACCTTGGCGGAGCGGGCCTCCTCAGTGCTCCGGTCGCGGCATGGACACCCGCGGTCGTGGGAAGCATGCTGGGATCGCTCGCCTTGTTGTACCAGGAGGATGGCTGATGGGGCGGCGTAACGGCCCCGCTGCGAGCGGGCTCCGCTCGCCTCGCCTGTGGCGTGATCGCCTTGTCGTTTGCCTCTGCGCCGTGCTCGCATGGGGCGTGCTCGGCCTGGCGGCGGCGTTCGCGCAGGACGCGCCGGCCGCCGATACGCAGGACGCGGGCAAGCCCAAGGACCGTCTTCTCGTCGAGGCCAAGCAGCTCGTCTACAACCGCGATACCAACGTGGTTTCGGCAGAAGGCAACGTGCAACTCTACTACCAGGGCCGTGTGCTCGAGGCCGAAAAGGTGATCTACGACCGCACAAAGAACCGCGTCTTCGCGCAGGGCAACGCGAAGATGACGGAGGCGGACGGCACCGTCACCTATTCCGACCGTTTCGACCTGACGGACGATTTCAAGAGCGGCTTCATCGACAGCCTGAGCGCGATCACCAAGGACAAGACCTATTTCACGGCACCTCGGGCAGAGCGCAGCGAAGGCGAGACCACGGCCTTCGACAAGGGCACCTATACGGCCTGCGCGCCTTGCCTGGCGCATCCCGAACGGCCGCCGCTGTGGCAGATCAAGGCGTTGAAGATCATCCACAAGTCGGACGAGCAGATGATCTACTTCGAGGACGCGGTTCTCGAACTCTACGGCTTGCCCATCGCCTACATGCCGTATTTCTCCACCCCCGATCCCACCGTGACCCGCAAGACCGGCTTCCTGGTGCCGCATTATGTCTACGAATCACGATTGGGCGAGGGCATCGCGGCTCCCTTCTTCTGGAACCTCGCGCCCAACTACGACGTGACGCTGACCCCCACGGTTCTGTCGCAACAGGGTTTCTTCGGCCAGGCGGACTTCCGTCACCGGCTGGAGAACGGCACCTATTCAATCGCCGGGAGCGGTATCTATCAGGCCGACCCTTCTGTCTTCGCGAAGTTCCCTTACGGGTCCGGCAACCGCGATTGGCGCGGCTCTGTCGAAACGAAGGGCCAGTTTTTCATCAACCAGGGATGGAAGTATGGTTGGGACGTCGTCCTGATCAGCGACAAATACTACATTCAAGACTATAACCTTCGTAGCGACAGCCTTGGGACGGACTACATCAAGGAGTCAATCTCTACAGCATACCTGACCGGTCAGGGCAACCGAAGCTTCTTCGACTTGCGCGGCTACCGCATCGAAGGCCTGTCGCAGTTCGATTACAACAAGCAACAACCGCTTGTGACCCCAGCGCTGAACTATAACCGCACGTTCGAGATCGCGCCCGGCTCCAGCTATGGGATCGGCGGCGAGGTCAACCTGGACTTCAACCTGACCAGCATCAACCGCACCTTGGCGGACTACCAATCGACCGGGACGCGCCTGCTCGATTCCGCGTTCTCTCTCTACGACGTCTGCGCAACCTCGCCGGCGCCCAACCCGGCGTTGCCCAACTTCAAACCGCCGTCGTGCTTCCTGAGGGGGATCGGCGGCGACTATACCCGCGCGTCGGCGCAGGCCTCCTGGCAGCACAAATACATCGATCCCATCGGCGAGGTGTGGACGCCTTTCGCCTTCGCGCGGTTCGACGGATCCTGGCTGGCGCTGAACACGACGGACAACGGCGTATTCACGAGTCCGAGCGGAACCTCCACCATCGCCAACGCCGACCAGGCCAATTTCTTCGGCACGACCAACGACCAAGCCGTCGGACGGGCGGTGCCCGGGGTTGGCTTCGAATGGCGCTACCCTTTCATCGCGAGCACCAGTTGGGCCAGCCACGTCATCGAGCCCATCGCGCAGATCATCGCCCGGCCCAACGTGTCGCGCTCGGGAACCACGCCGAACGAGGACGCCCAAAGCCTCGTCTTTGACGACACGACCCTGTTCCAGTGGAACAAGTTCTCCGGCTACGACCGGGTCGAGGGCGGGGTGCGGGCCAATGCCGGCATCCAGTACACGATGAACCTCAACAACGGGGGTTACTTGAACACGCTGTTCGGCCAGTCCTACCAACTGGCCGGAAACAACCCCTATAACCTCTATGACATTTCCAATGTCGGGCAGCAGTCCGGCCTACAGACCGACGCTTCGGACTACGTCGCCCGCTTGGCCATCACACCCACCAGCAACTTCTCGTTCATTACCAAAGCCCGCTTCAACACCGCGGACTTCGCGGCCGAAGCCCTGGACGTGATTGGAACGTTCAAGCTTTTCGGGCTGACGGGATCGGCGCAATACGCCCGCTACGCCGCGACTCCGCTGCTCGGCTTTCCCTATCGGCGCGAGGGCGTCACCCTCACCGGGCGTTACGACTTTCTCGATTATTATTTCGTCAACGCCTCGGCCACGGTGCAGTTGAATCCCTATGAATACGACCTCACGACCAAGCAGTACGACATCCAGCTCGGCCACCCGTCCCTGGCGGTGCTTGGTACGGGCATCGGTTACCAGGACGACTGCACGACCCTCAGCGTCGCCTATACGCGCAGCTACACCGACGCCATAGCGACGCAGAACGTGAACCAGACCGTTCTGCTGTCCTTGACGTTGCGCAGCCTCGCGGACATCAAGCTGAACCAATCGCTGGGGTCGACATCGACGGTGCAGGACGGCGTGTTCAAATGATCGCCCAGATTGGGATGTAGTGGAGCCTCACTCCTGCCCGGTCAGCTTCCCGCTCAGACCACTTCGAATGAAGTCCTATGCCGATCCAGCACCTTCCACGTAACGCGCGGCTCATCGCCGTCTGCCTGCTCGCCTCGGGATTTCTGGTGCCCCTCGGGCCGGCTCCCGTTCTGGCCCAGTCCATCGTGACGGCCGTCAACGGAGATCCGATCACGACGTTCGACGTCGACGAACATGCCAAGCTGCTGAAGGTGTCGCGCAAGCCGGCCGGTTCCAAGGAGGCGCTCGAGGACGTCGTCGCGGACCGGCTGAAGTATGACGAAGCGCGCAAGTGGGGCGTCGATGCGTCCGATGCCGATGTTCAATCGGCACTCTCCAAGGTGGCCGCCGGCGCCAATCTCGAGCCGACCGCCTTCGTGGACGCGGTTCAGAAAGCCAAGATCGATCCCGAGACGATCCGCAGCCATCTGCGCGCCCTCGCCTCCTGGGACGCCTTCGTGCGCAGCCGGAACAAGACGCTCGGCGTCAGCGAGGACGAGGTGTCCGCCGAAATCGGCAAACAGGGCGCCAACTCGAAGATCACCGAATATGATTTGCGCCAGGTCGTCTTTGTCCTGCCGGTCAATGCCACGCCGGCCGTGATCGACAACCGCGCCAAGGAGGCGCAGGCGCTGCGGGCGCGCTTCGTCGATTGCGGAACCGGCCTGCAACTTGCTGCCGCGCTCCCTGACGTCGCGGTGAAGGAGCGGCTGAAGCGCACCGCGGAGGCGCTCAACCCGGCCCTGCGCAAGCTCCTGGCCGACACCCCGAACGGCCATCTCACCTCGCCGCAACGGACCGCCTCGGGCTTGGAGATGGTGGCAGTCTGCAATCGCAGCCTCGATACCGATCAGACGACGTTGCGCGAGCGTGTGCAGAACGAACTGCTCGACGGCAAGCTTCGGACGGAGGCGGCGCGCATGTATCAGGAGTTGCGCCGCACGGCGGTGCTCAGCAAAGGCTGATCCGTTCGCGGCAGGGGGTGGGGTTGGCCGACGACGGATTGCCGCCGCTCCGCGATGTCGTGCGGGCGCACGGGATCGAACCCGCCAAGTCGCTCGGACAGAATTTCCTGTTCGATCTCAAGCTCACTGGACGCATCGCCCGCGCGGCTGGGCCGCTTCGCGGCGTAAGCGTCCTCGAGGTCGGCCCAGGCCCGGGGGGATTGACGAGGGCGCTCCTGGCCGAGGGAGCGCGCGTGACAGCCGTGGAACGCGACAAGCGCTGCCTCGGGGCACTGAGCGAGATCGCCGAGCGTTACCCGGGACAGCTGACCGTGATCGAGGGCGATGCCCTGGCCATCGTGCCGGACGCATTGCCGGCGCTGCCGAACGGCGCCCGGTGGCGCGTCGTCTCCAATCTGCCCTACAACATCGGGACCGCTCTGCTGACCCAATGGGTCGCGGCGGAGCCCTGGCCGCCCTGGTTCGATCGGCTGGTCCTCATGTTCCAGCGCGAGGTCGCCGAGCGGATCGTCGCGACCCCGGCTGAGCGGGAGGCTTACGGACGCCTCGCGGTGCTCTGCGGCTGGCGGACCAGCGCCCGCATCCTCTTCGACGTGTCGCCGTCGGCGTTCACGCCGCCCCCCAAGATCCTCTCCTCGGTGGTCGAACTCGTGCCGCGCGCGGCGCCCCTGCCCTGTGCCGCCGCGACATTGGCCAAGGTCACCGCGGCAGCCTTCGGTCACCGGCGCAAGATGCTGCGGCAGTCGCTGAGGGGGCTGGTCGTGAACGGGAAGGGCGTCGACACGCCGGCCTTGATGACGGCTGCCGGTATCGTTGGAACGGATCGCGCCGAAGTGCTCGGCATTCCCGCCTTCGTGGCGCTGGCCCGTGCACTCGATGCGGGATCGTGAGCCCTGCGCCGATCAATCCTCCTCGGCCAGTTGCTCCACGAAGGACGAGACGCTGGCCTCGTTGCGGCAGCGCTTCAGACGTTCGGCCGCCAAGATCGAGAGCACGTCCGCGAAGGTGTTCTGCAGGTCATCGTTCACCAGCACGTAATCGTACAGCGTCCAGCGGGTGATCTCGTTGCGGGCGGCTTCGAGCCGCCGGGCAATCACCTCGGGACGGTCCTCGGCCCGCCGCTCGAGCCGTGAGCGCAATTCACGCATGGACGGCGGCAGGATGAAGATCGTGGCGACATCGTCGCGCGCCTTGGCCCTGATCTGCTGGGTTCCCTGGTAGTCGATATCGAACAGGACATCGCGGCCGCGTCCCAGCAGTTCCTCGACCGGCAGGCGCGGCGTGCCGTAGCAATTGCCGTGAACCTCGGCATGTTCCAGCAGTTCGTTGCGGTCCCGCATGTCGCAGAAGCGTTGGAACGTGATGAAGTGGTAGTGGAGACCATCCACCTCGCTCGACCGTCTGGGCCGCGTCGTCACCGAAACGGAGAGGGTGAGATCGACATCCTTGTTTTGCAGCAGCATGCGGGTCAGCGTCGTCTTGCCCGCGCCCGAAGGCGAGGACAAGATCAGCATCAAGCCGCGCCGGGCCGGGAACGGCGATGTTGCCGTGTGGGGGGCCAAGGAAACGCTCATGAGGTCGGTCTCGACAGGCCTGTGAAATCGTGTGGCATATAGGCTTGATGTGTCCCGATGACGGTGATTGCCGCCTCGGCGCCGCCGATCTGGCCTGACCTGGCAAAGGCCGTCGGCCGCTCGGCCCCGCCGCAGAGACACGTCCAGGCGCAACTTCGGCATATGTCCCGCGAACAGCGCCGATGTCGAAGCTGGCGGGGGACAGAACCGGCATGGCATGCGCTAACGCGAGACCGCCACGGTGAAGGCATTCACCGGTACGGATTTCGGCGAGTTCAAGTCATAGCTCTTGTTGAGCAGCGGGTCGAGCCGCGTCCCCTCGGACACGTCGATGACGCGGTCCCTGTCGACTGGCTTCGAGCCTTGTAG
>CAXSEU010000064.1:0-718 GCA_964236485.1 uncultured Lichenihabitans sp.
CACGGTTCTATGCGGGACGCAGCACGCTCCTCGACAAGGTCCGGCTCCTCAGCGGCAAGCCGCCGGTGCCGCTGCTGCGCGCGATCCGCTGCATGCCGGACCGGTTCGGCGCGGCGGCGCGCCCATGACGGACCGTCGCAAGGCCATCGTCGTCGGTTCCGGTTTCGGCGGTCTCGCGCTGGCGATCCGGCTGCAGGCCGGCGGCTTCGACGTCACCGTGCTGGAGAAACGCGACAAGCCCGGTGGCCGGGCCTATGTCTACGAGGACGGGGGCTTCGTGTTCGACGGCGGCCCGACCGTGATCACCGACCCGACCTGTCTTGAAGAGCTCTGGACCGTGTCGGGTCGGCGCATGTCGGACGACGTGACGATGGTCCCGGTCGATCCGTTCTACCGGCTTTGCTGGGAGGATGGCTTCACCTTCGACTACGCCAACGACCAGGCGGCGCTCGACCGGCAGATCGCCGCGGCCTCGCCCGGGGACGTGGCGGGTTATCGGCGGTTCCTCGCTTTCTCCGAAGCCGTGCTGCAGAAGGGTTATGTCGAACTCGGCGCCGCGCCGTTCCTGGACTTTCGCTCCATGGCCCGCGTCGCTCCGGCGCTGGTCAAGCTGCAGGCCTATAGAAGCGTCTACGCGCTGGTCTCCCGCTTCATCGAGGACGAGCACCTCCGTCAGGCCTTCTCGTTCCATACGCTGCTGGTCGGCGGCAACCCCTTT
>CAXSEU010000064.1:728-11665 GCA_964236485.1 uncultured Lichenihabitans sp.
GGTAATTTTTTTGTTATGTTTTTTATTTATGTATTGATTTATGTTTTTGAGTGGTGTTGGGGTGTATGGTTCCCGCAAGGCGGCACGGGCGCCCTGATCCGCGCCATGGTCAAGCTGCTGGAGAGCCAGGGTGGCCAGCTGCGGCTGTCCACGTCGGTCGAGCGGATCGCCACCCATAACGGCCGGGTGACCGGCGTCGTGCTGCAGAGCGGCGAGACGCTCCTCGCTGATGTCGTCGCGTCCAACGCCGACGTGATGCACACCTACCGCGACCTCCTGCGCGAGGATCCGCGCGGGTCCGCCGAGTCGAAGCGCCTCGCCGGCAAGCGATTCTCGATGTCCCTGTTCGTGGTCTATTTCGGTCTCAAGGGCGATCATCGGGGCCTCGCCCATCACACGGTCTGCTTCGGGCCGCGCTACCGGGCCCTGATCGCGGAAATCTTCGGCGCGCGCACGCTGGCGGAGGATTTCTCGCTCTATCTCCACGCCCCGAACGCCACCGATCCCTCGCTCGCGCCGCCGGGCCACAGCGCCTATTACGTGCTCTCGCCGGTGCCGCACCTCGGGACGGCCGACATCGACTGGACCGTCGAAGGTCCCCGCTACCGCGACCGCATCTTCGACTACCTCGATCGAAACTACCTGCCGAACCTCAAGCGCGACCTTGTGGTCTCCCGCATGCTGACGCCCTTCGACTTTCGTGACGATCTCAACGCGCATCTCGGCTCGGCCTTCTCGCTGGAGCCGATCCTCACGCAGAGCGCCTGGTTCCGGCCGCACAACCGCGACCGTCACGTCGCCGGCCTCTACATCGTCGGTGCGGGCACCCACCCGGGGGCCGGCGTGCCGGGGGTCGTCGGTTCCGCCAAGGCCACGGCGGGGCTGATGCTCGCGGACGCCGGACTCAGCGGGGCGGCGGCGTGAGGGACGCTGTCAGCGAGGCCAGCCACCGAAGCATCGAGGCCGGGTCCAAGAGCTTCGCCGCGGCGGCCCGACTGTTCGATGCCAGAACGCGGGAGAGCGCCCGCCTGTTCTACAACTGGTGCCGCCACTGCGACGATGTCATCGACGGCCAGGTGGCGGGGCACGGGCGGGTCGACCGGGGGCTCACGGCCGCCGACAGGCTGTCGGTCCTCGAGGCGCAGACCCGGAGCGCACTCGCCGGCGACCCGCAGGACGACCCCGCGTTCGCGGCCTTGCAACGCGTCGCGCGCCGTCACGCCATCCCGCCGCACCTGCCGTTCGACATCCTGGACGGCTTCCGCCAGGACGCCGAGGGGCGCCGCTATGGGGCGATCGACGAGTTGATGTCCTACTGCTACGGCGTCGCCGGCGCGGTCGGCGTCACCATGGCGATCATCATGGGGGTGCGGCCGGAGGAGCGGGACACGCTCGATCGCGCCTGCGACCTCGGCATTGCTTTCCAGCTCACCAATATCGCCCGCGATGTCATGGATGACGCCGAAGCCGGGCGGGTCTATCTGCCGGACGCGCTGTTTGGCGGCCGACGGATGAGCTCGGCCGAGGTGCTCGACCCTGCCAACCGGCAGGCCACGATCGCGGCGACGCACGCCTTGCTGGAACTCGCCGAGCGGTATTACGCCTCGGCCCGCGTCGGCATCGCTCGCCTGTCCTGGCGCTCCGCCTGGGCCGTGGCGACGGCGCGTGGCGTCTATCGGGAGATCGGCAAACGGGTGCGCGGCGTGCCCGACCCCTGGACAAGGCGGCAATCCGTCCCGCGCCACCGCAAGCTGTGGCACGGGGCGCTCGGAACCGGCGCGCCCCTGGCCTACAGGCTGCTAGGCGACCCACCTCGACAGGGGCTCTGGACCCGGGAGCGACAGGACCTGGATCAGCCGTTGAGCGCCCCCATCATCGCTTCAGGATAGCGCGTCCCGACGGCGGCATCGGGCGGAAACTCGTCGCCGATCGCCTTGATCTCCTCCGCGGTCAGCGGGACCGCGACCGCACCGACATTCTCCTCGAGGTATTTGCGGCGCTTGGTCCCCGGAATGGGCACGATGTCGGTGCCTTGCGCCAGCACCCAGGCCAAGGCCAGTTGCGCCGGCGTCACGCCGTGCTGCTCGGCCATGAGCCGCACCCGGTCGACAAGCGCGAGGTTCCGCGTGAAATTCTCGCCCTGGAAGCGGGGCGAACCGCGGCGATAATCGTCCGGCGCGAAGTCCTCCTCGCTGCGGAAGGCCCCGGTCAGGAAACCTCGTCCCAAGGGGCTATAGGGCACGAAGCCGATGCCGAGCTGCCGGCAGGTGTCGAGCACCTCCTCCTCGGGATCGCGGGTCCAGAGGGAATATTCGCTCTGGACCGCGGTCAACGGGTGCACCGCGTGGGCGCGCCGGATGGTCTCGGCCGAGGGCTCGCTCAACCCGATGAAGCGGACCTTTCCGGCCTTCACGAGGTCCGCCATGGCCCCGACCGTCTCCTCGATCGGCGTCCTGGGATCGACGCGGTGCAGGTAGTAGAGGTCGATATGGTCGATGCCGAGCCGCTCGAGGCTGCCTTCCGCCGCTTGCCGGACGTAGCCCGGCGTTCCGTCGATGGCGCGGACCCGCGGGTCGGCCGATCGCCGGATGCCGAACTTGGTGGCGATGACGAGGCGGTCGCGATGGCCCGCGATGGCCCGGCCGACGAGTTCCTCGTTGGTGTGGGGGCCGTACATGTCGGCGGTGTCGAGGAAATTGATGCCGAGCTCGATCGCCCGATGCACGGTGGCGATCGCTTCATCCTCATCGCGGCCGGCGTAGAAATCGCTCATGCCCATGCAACCGAGCCCGATGGCGGAGACTTCCGGCCCGTGCAGGCCGAGTTGGCGCGTCTTCATGGTCGTCCCTTCAGATGGATGCGGAGCCGCAGCGGCCGGTTCATACCTATCGCGGCCGGCGGGTTTTACCAGCACGTGTCGGGCCGTCGACAACGGGCATCAACGCGACGGAGCGAGCTTGGCGCAGGCGCGCCCGGAACCGAAACATGGGCGCGGCGCTTAGGATGTTTTGGATCTCTGGAGCATCCCCATGGCGAGCAACGTCGATCCCGAGGGCGATGATCCCGCCGCGTTTCGCGACGAGGGGTTCTCCCGGTCCGTGCACGCGTTGTTCGACACGCGCGATCATGCGGAGACGGCCCGCCGGGACCTGATCGCGGCCGGCATACACAGCGCCGCCCTGTCTTTCGTCGCGGACGATGATCGGGCCGAAGCCTCCACGGGCGGGGCGGACCGCGGTTCGGACGGCGGCTTCTGGGAAACCATGAAGGAGCTCTTCATGCCCGAGGAGGACCGCTACCGCTTCGCTGAAGGGGTGAGGCGGGGCGGCGTCACGTTGTCCGTTCGGACCGACACGGCGAACCATGACAAGGTCATGGAGATGCTGGATCGGGACGGCGCCGTCGACCGCGACGAACGGGAAGAACACTGGCGGACCGAAGGCTGGACCGGCTACACGGCGGCGGGGCCGCTGACGGATGCGCGCAGCCCTTCCCTTGCGATCGGCGCCGACGATGAGGACATGAGCTACGCGCCCGCTTCGGCCGGCACGGCCGGGTTCGCGGCCAGCCAAGCCCAGCGGTTTCACTTCGGGGAAGACGAGGTGCCCCATGTGGAGAGCCCCGGTGCGTTGCCGGCCTCCGCGCTGAGCGGGGAGACCGAGCCGCCCCGCATGGGCGCGGGCGACCGCATTGGCAACGGGGTGCGCGAGGTCGATCATGGCCGCAAACGGGTTCGGTCCTATCGCTGGCAGGACCCCGACGTTCGATCGCGTGGCGACGCTCTTTGACAGCCACGAGGAAGGCTGGTGGTGGTGCTTGATGCCACGCAACGTCAGGAAGGATCGCCATGGCCTATGATCTCCCAGCCACGCAGGGGCGCCACACCGTCACGGCCCTATTTGAATCCGCCGAAGAGGCCGCCAGGGCCGAAGCGGATCTCGTGGCTGCGGGCTTCGCGCCCACCGACATCGTGAGGAAATCCGGCGTCGACTTTGCGGCGGACAGCGATGCGCCGCGGGAACAAAGCGTGCTGAAGTCCCTCGTCGACATCTTCATCTTCATGCCCCCGCACGAGAAGCCCACCTACGAAGAGGCTCTGCGGCGCGGCGGTGTGGCGGTGGCCGTACACACGCGGAGCGACGGCTACGAGCGGGCGATCGATATCCTCGACCGTGACGGCGCCATCGACCTCGACGAACGCCACGAGGCGTGGCAGTCCGAGGGTTGGACGCCCGATCGTGCCGGGGCGCGGCCCGGCGGCCCCGGATCGCCTGAACAGCACGGTTTCGAGAATGCGAACCGTCACGACCCGTTGGTCAGTCCGGACGCCAACCGGGACGTGCGCGAACGCATCGGAATCGGCACGTCGGACATGACGGTCGGCACGGATCTCGATCCGCCGAGCGCTGCGAGCGGCGGCGATGCCGCATGGGTGCGCGACAGGAGCCACGGCCGCTCGCGCGTGCGGAGCTACCGGGGTGCCGAAGGCGTCGGGCCTCCGGATGCCGAGCGGGCGACCTGAGCGATTTCTCCAAGCCTCGTCTTGAATGGCCGCGATTCACCTCCGATGTCTCGGGGCGTCGCTGCGAAGGGCGACGAGGGAGAACACGGTCATGAGTTCGGTGTCGGATACAGGTCCCCCACGGGCGTGGCGCCGTCGCGGTGGATGTGGACGTAGGGGATGGGCGCCGACCGAGATCCTGGCGGTCGTGCTCGGCTTCATGGTCTATTGGCCGGTGGGCCTCGGCCTGCTGGCCTGGAAACTGGTACAGCGCCGTGGAGAGTTCGACCCTGGCCAGTTCGCGCAGTGGAAGGACAGGTTGGAGGGTTTCGCGTCCTGGCGCGGTGAGACAGGCAGGTCCTGGGGCGGCTCTTCGTTCGGCCAGAGCGGCAATGCTGCCTTCGACGAGTGGCGCAAGCAGGAAATCGAGCGCCTGGAGGCGGAGCGCCAGAAGCTCGAGGCCGCGCAGCGTGAATTCAGCGACTTCGTGACGGAAGCCCGCAAGGCTCGCGATCGCGAGGAGTTCGAACGCTTCATGCGCGACCGGCCGCAGGCGCAGGGTTGAGTTCGGGGCCGCGGCCTAGGATTCGTTAAGCGTGGCGGCCGATTTCCCGGCCGCCACGCTTATCGGCTGAAGGGCCGGTTAACGGCGGCGGGCCATTCTTAGCGGATGGCACGCGGGTTTGGAAAACATGCGATCGGTCTCGTCACGCTGATCGGCTTGGCGGGTTGCTCTTCGCTCGTGACCCAGGAACGTCCCCCCTGGCGGGCCCAAGCGGAGAATGCCTGCCTGGCTCGCGGCGTCGTTCAGGACAGTCAGTTCCTCGTCAGCGCGCGGGAAATCAGCGGCCCCGGGATCTGCGGCCTCACGCATCCGTTCAAGGTCACCGCCCTCGCGGGCGGCACGGTGACGATCAATTCCACCCAGACACTCGATTGCCCGATGATCGAGGCCCTGGATAGCTGGATCAAGGATATCGTCCAGCCGGCCGCGCTGGCGCGGTTCAACGAGCCCGTGGTCCGCATCAATGCGATGGGCAGCTATTCGTGTCGCGGCATCAATAACATGAGCGGCGCCAGTCTTTCCGAGCATGCCTTCGGCAATGCCCTCGACATCGGAGGCTTCGTGCTGGCGAGCGGGCGCGTCCTCAGCGTGATGCGCGGTTTCAACGGCCAGGAGGAGCAGGAAAGCGCCTTTCTGCACGAGGCGCACGCCGGGGCCTGCGGCCTCTTCACCACGGTTCTCGGGCCGGGATACAACATTCTCCACTACAACCATATCCACGTCGACCTCGCCATGCACGGCACGACCTCGCGCGGCCTGCGGCGCTATTGCAAGCCGGTACCGAAGAGCAATCTCCCCGAGCCGCCGCAACGCGACAACCTGCCGGATCCACCCGCGATCGAGGAGGAAATGGACATCGCCCGAGCCTCGGCGCCCGAGCCCGCCGTCGGCATGGGCGGCTCGTCCCTGGTCGCCAGCGCGCCGCCCCCGATGCCGACCTCGCGGGCCGCCGCCTACACGCCCGTGGCTCGCCGGCCTTCGCTCATCGCGGCACGTGCGATCGAGCCGCCGGTCGAACGCCAGAACGCTTCGGCACCGGGCGAAGAGCCGCCGAGGCCCGTGACCTTCGCGGTCGACGACCCTCCAGCCGAGCCCGCACCCGCGCCGCGCGACGCTCCCCGTCGCCGCACGGCAGCGGAGCCGGCCCCAGGCGCCGATCAGGGAACGGACAGCGGCGAGGATCGCCCGGCCGCCGACATCGCAGTCGCGGATCCGGATGCCGGCAACCCGCCGCCGCGTCCACGGGCGAGCGTCGGCGCGGCCCGGGCGGCCGAATGGGACGTCACCTCGTCGATCGGGCGGTAAGCTGCGCTGCGCCCGAAGCTTGCGCGACGCTGACCCCTTGTTCCGTCCCAGCCACAGTCGCGCGCAATCGTGCGCGTGAGGCGCCTTCGGTTCCGGTGCCGCTTGCCCTCCCCCGGGTGGCGGAGCATCCTCTGGCGCAAATCTCCATTAGGGATCCAGACCATGGGACGCGCCTTTCAGGCCATCATTCTCGCCCTCGCGGCGGCCGGCTTCTCCGGGGCCGCATCGGCCCGCCCGGTCGTGCCGGCGGAACAGCGCTACCGCGGCTACGACGGGGACCTGCCGGCCTGCGACGACGCCGGGGTGCTCGACCGGATCAAGGACCGCTTCAACGCCAAGGAGACGGAGTTCTGGAACACTTCGCTCGAGATCGTCAGCTACGATCGCGTGAAGCCGATCGCGGACCGCCCCTGGGGGCCCGATCACATCCCGCGCAACTTCTGCTCGGCCCGCGCGCTGCTCAACGACAACTCCTTCCACCAGGTCTCCTATTCGGTGGCCGAAGACCTGGGGATGATCGGCTTCGGCTACGGCGTGGAATGGTGCGTCCAGGGCCTCGACCGCAACCTTGCCTACGCACCGAACTGCCAGCTCGCGCGGCCTTGACCGGCGCGGCGCGCCGCCTGCCGCTCCGCGCGGCCGCGGCTCTCCTGGCGGTCTGCGCGTTCGGCGGGGCCGCATGGGCTCAGCGGGCCGACGGCCCATGCGTGCTCGACTCCTGTCTTGGCCTCAAACCGGCACGGCCCGTCGTTCCGGATCAGCAGCCCGACGCGGACAGGAACGCGCCGAGCCGGGGAGCTTCGGCCGCCGGCAACTTCGATTTCTATGTCCTGGCGCTATCGTGGTCGCCGGGCTTTTGCGTCACCGGCGGGGAGCGCAAGGCGCCCGCCCAGTGCGCGGCCGGTCGCGGCCTGGGCTTCGTGGTCCACGGCCTGTGGCCGCAGTTCACCCATGGCTACCCCAGCGGCTGCGGCCCCGCGGGACGCACGCCGTCCCGCCAAGCGCTCGATACCGTGCGTGGCGTCTATCCGGACGAAGGACTGGCGCGCTACGAATGGTCCAAGCACGGGACCTGTGCGGGCAAGAGCCCGACCGATTATTTCAGCGACGTGAAAAGCGCCCGCGACGGCGTGACGATTCCCGAGCCGTTGCGCGCGCCACGCCACGACCAGACCTGGGTCCCGATCGATCTCGCCCGCGCCTTCTCGTCCGCCAACGCCGGTCTTCGACCGGAGGCCATGGCGGTCACCTGCCGGCAGGGCATCCTGGAAGAGGTGCGAATCTGCCTCACCAAGGATCTGCGTGGCTATGTCACCTGTCCCGAAGTGGCGCGGGCGTCCTGCCGGACGCGCGAGATGAAGGTGCCTGCGCCCCTGTAGATCACGGGCGACGCCAGCCTGAGGCATGGTCCAGCCGCTAGCCTTCCCGAATCCCGACGGCACCAGGCTCGTAGGCTCCATGACGATCAACGTTTCCGCGCGCTCGCTCGTGCCAACGACGCTGAACCTCGGTTCGGGCAAGGACTATCGCGAGGATTGCTTCAACGTCGATATCGACGCCACCTGGTTTCCGGATGCCGTGGTGGACCTCGGCACGATCGACGTCGCGGCGGGGAGCCCCATGCTCCCGACCCAACGTTTCGGCGACATCGAACTTCGTCCGGCGAGTTTCGACAGGATCATCGCCAACGACGTGCTCGAGCACGTCCCGAACCTGATGCGGCTGATGACCAACTGCCTCGCGCTGCTCAAGGCGGGGGGCGTCCTCGAGATCAGCGTGCCCTACGACCTCTCCTGCGGCGCCTGGCAGGACCCCACCCACGTGCGCGCCTTCAACGAGCGCAGCTGGCTCTACTACACCGACTGGTTCTGGTACATGGGCTGGGCCGAGTCCCGGTTCGCGCTGGAGCGCCTGCAGTTCGAGCCGAGCGACATCGGCAAGCGGCTGCAGAGCCAGATGCCCCTTGGCGAACTCATCCGCATGCCGCGCACGGTCGACTCGATGTCCGTGGCCCTGCGCAAGGTTGCGTTGACGGCCGACGACCAGAAAACCTGGGAGCATTGGCGTGAACGCAAGCGCCTGGCCGAGCGGCAGCGCGGTACGCTGGCCGCCGGACCCGCGGGGCTGACGTTGCCCGGCCCGGTGCCTTCGACCGGACGGCCGCAGGCCTTCGCGGGCGGATGGGGCGCCCACGCGGACCGCCACTGCATCTGGATCGTGTCGCCCGACGGCTACATCCACGCGCGCGCCTTCGACGAATGCGCCGGGGCGCTGAGCGAAGCCTTCACGGAACTCGGCGGCTCCGCCCCGCTGGTTCGCCACCCGGAGGCCTGGAACGGCCGCTTGCCGATCGTATTCGGTGCGCATCTGCTGCCCGCCGACGCGGCGCTGCCCGCGGGCAGCATCCTCGTCAATTTCGAACAGGTATCGGCCGCTCAAGGCTGGATCGGCGAGGATTATCTCGCCCTGCTGGGACGCTTCGCGGTTCTCGACTACAGCCGGCGCAACCGAGACGCGCTGGTCGGCCGGGGCGTCCGTCACGCCGACCTTCTCGAGATCGGATTCGCGGACGGTCTGGCGACCATCGCCGATAGGCAGATCAAGGACATCGACGTCCTGTTCTACGGTTCCATGAACCCGCGTCGTGCTCGCGTCATCGACGGCCTCAGGGCCCGTGGTCTCAACGTCGTGACGCTCTTCGGCACCTATGGAGCCGAACGGGATGCAACCATCGCCCGCGCCAAGGTGGTGCTGAACCTGCATTTCTACGACAGCGCGATCTTCGAGGTGGTGCGCGTCTCGTATCTCATGGCAAACGGCTGCTGCGTCGTGAGCGAGGGCGACGAGGAGGATGACGACGTCGAGCCCTTCCGTGAAGGCCTCGTGCTCAGCGGCTACGAAAGCCTCGTCGAGCGCTGCGCCGCGCTTGTAGCCGACGAGGCCGAGCGCCTCAGGATCGGGCGCCTTGGGCAGGAGAGGATGAGGGCCCGCCGGCAGTCGGCGCTGCTGCGGGACCTCATCGGCGCCTGAACCTCCTGGGCGCTCGCTGGAGCGTGAGCGATCGTCACGCTTTCACCCCGGCGATTCACCGACGCGCTCGAACATGCGCCGCTGGCGCCTATCCGGACGGGCATCACCCGTCGGTCCCTGCGCTGGCTCACGGGCCACAGACCTGTTATGGCGCCGAGACGCCATGGAGGTACGACATGATTCTGCGGTCCGCTCCCGCGTCCCCTTTCGGCCGAAAGGTGAAGATCGCCGCCGCCGTTCTGGGACTCGCCAGCCGGATCACCGTGGTCGATGAGGATACGCCGAACCCCACCGACTCGATCCGCCGCGAGAATCCGCTGGGCAAGATCCCGACCTTGATCCTCGACGATGCGGAGACGCTGTTCGACAGCCGCGTGATCGTCGCCTACCTCGACCACCTGGCCGGCGGGGGCCGGCTGATTCCCGCCGATCCGGCGGCCCGATTCCCGGCGCTAAAGCTCGAAGCCCTGGCAGACGGCATCTGCGACGCCGCGCTGCTTCAAGTCTACGAAGCACGTTTCCGCGACCCCGCGTCGCACGAGCCGAAATGGATCGAACATCAGGCCGGCAAGGTGACCCGCGCGCTCGACTGGCTCGAGGCGTCGCCTCCCGAAGGCAGCGTCACGGTCGGAGAGATCGCCCTCGCCTGCGCGCTCGGCTACCTCGATCTTCGCTTCAGGGGCCTCTGGCGAGAATCCTGCCCCACCCTCGTCGATTGGCTCGACGGCTTTTCGGCCGAGGTCCCGGCCTTCGAGGCGACCCGGGCCAAGGCTTGATCGGCGTCGCCGGTCCGATTCTCTCCCCCTGCCCCAAGGAAACCGATGACGATCGAATTGAAGCTCCTGGCCTGGACCCTGGTGCTGGCCCTGGTCCAGATCGGCTTGCCGGCGCAAATGCGCACGAGGGAGACGGGGATTGCCTACAATGCAGGCGCGCGGGACGAGCCGGGACCACCCGTCGGCCTCATGACCGGGCGGCTGCAACGGGCGCTGCACAACCTCTACGAAACATTGCCGCTGTTCATCGCCGCAGTCCTGGTCGCCCATGTGGCGGGACGCGAGGGAAGCCTCACCTTCTATGGCGCCTGGCTTTATTTCCTCAGCCGCGTCATCTACGTGCCCCTCTACGCCTTCGGCATCCCCTACATACGCTCCCTCGTCTGGATCGGGTCGCTGTTCGGGCTGATCCTGATACTGATCGCGGTGCTCACGGGGTAGAGGCCTCGATCCACTCCATATAGGCCAGGAAGGCTTCGCGCATGGGCCGGGGCCGCCATCCCGTCTCGGCCACGATGCGGCTGATGTCGTAGGCGCCCCACATCCCGCCGCCGAGGCTGGCGTCCTGCACGAGGTCGGCCCTGTCGGCCGGCGCGATCTCGGCCCGGAAACCAGGCATCTTTTCGGCCGCCCAGCCGATGATATCGCCGACCGTGGCGGTCTCACCCTGCGCCACATTGTACACGGGGTAGCGCAGCCTTGGCACGGCAAGCAGCGCCGCGATGCCGGAGGCGACATCCTCCGCGTGCGTGTAATCGCC
>CAXSEU010000065.1:0-9064 GCA_964236485.1 uncultured Lichenihabitans sp.
GGCCCGCGACAGGACGCTGTCGAGCCCGCCCGTCAGTCCCGCTGCCGCCTCGGCCGACACCGTGGCACTGGCCAGGATGGCGCCGGAGCCAAAACTCTCGACGGCGACCTCGGGCATGCGTCCGCCCAGCAGCGCGCCGATCATCGCCTCGGCGGCCGGGGAGCCGTCGAACAGAGGCCGCAGCACCGGAACGGCGGCCGGCGCGGCGGTCTCGCGTCCCATGCACTCGATGACGACCTCGGGCTCGCCGTCGTCGAGGTTGGGAGCCGGAGGGGGATCTATCCTGTCGAAGAGCGGCCGTCGCGGTTCTCGCAGCACCAAGCGCTCCAGTGCCAACAGTGCGTCGACGGCTGGGCGAAACGGTGGCGGATCGTTCCCCAAGCGGAACCTGACGGCGGAGCCCGGCACCTTGCGCAGCAGGTCGTCGCGCAGCACCTGGTGCCAGCGGCGAAAGTCCTGGCGATCGACCCGGATTTCGATCCGCATCGGCGCCGCTCAGTTCAGCGACTCGATGACCTCGACGTAGCGCCGGATCATGCGGTCGAGCGGGAAGCGGGTGGCGAGGCGTCGCCCGCGCCCGGTCAGCGTCGCGGCGAGGGCCGGATTCTCGACCACCCGCCGCGCCGCCGCCGCGAAAGCCGCCGTGTCCGCGACGTCGACGAAGAGCGCGCAGGCCTCACCGTCCACCGCCAGCACCTCCTCGAGGATCGGCAGGGCGTTCGCCACGACCGGCACGCCAGCCTGGGCGGCCTCAGCGGCCGCGAGGCCAAAGGTTTCGGCGAGGCTTGGAAAGACGAAGCCATCGAGGGCCGCGAAGAAGAGGCCCATCCGCTCGGAGGCGAGCTCGCCAAGGAAGTGCACGCGATTCTGCACACCGAGGTCCAGGGCAAGCCGCTGGAGGCTGCCTTGCTCGCCACCCTGGCCCGCCAGGGCGAGGTGTTGGCCGGTGTTGATGGCCAGGACCCGTATGGCGGCGCCAAGATTCTTCACCGCGTGGAGCCGCGCCGCGCAGCCGAGCAGCGGAACATCGGCCGGAAGCCGAAGCGCCTGCCGGGCCCCTGCCTTGGTGGCGGGCACCGACTTGTCTGCGAAGCCGTGGTCGATCCTGACGACGCGCTTGGCGTAGGGGCTGGGGTAGGCGCCGAACAGGGCCTCGCTTTCTCGCGAGTTCACGATGATGCGGTCGTAGAGACCTGTCAGCCCGTAGATCTTGTCCGCCGCGATCAGGAGCCGGGGCAGCGTATCCGAGGCGGTATTCTGGTTGGCGACCACGCGCCGGACCCCGGCGAGGCGCGCCAGCGCGGCGCCGACGATGTTGCCGAAGTGCTGGAACGTCACGACGACGTCCGGCTTCCACCGTCTGAATTCCTTGCCGAGGCGCATCAGCAAGCCGGCAAGGGCGAGGGGGCTCGAGGGCCGTTCGCGGCAGCAGAAGACGGCGTCCTCGACATCGTCGAACGAGGCTGTGCGCCGAAAGAAGAAAATCTGCCGTACCTCGTGGCCGCGGGCGGCAAGTCCCTGTGCCAGCAAACGCGAGATTTCCTGCGCGCCGGCATTCTCGGCCTGCGTCTGCACGAGGGCGATGCGGAGCGCGGCCGTCACGACGAGGTTCCGGGAGCCATGGCCCGTCATAGCGCAAAGCCACCCTCCTGGCCCGACGCGCGCGTTCCAGGGTTAATGGCTTCCCGCGTCCGGCAACCTTCCGGCCTTCTTCGACGTTCCTGCCGCAGACCATGGAGTTCGGCCATGCGTATCCCGATCCTGCCCGCCGCCGCCCTTGCGGCGTTCTTGAGCGTGCCCTCGGCGATGGCCCAGGCCCAGACCGCCAACAGCAGCCCCGCCGCCCCGGCGGATGGCGGAAGCGGCGGGACGGTCTCGACGGCGGGCCCCACCACGGCGGGGCCGCGGGGGCTGCGCCTGGAACCTCGAAGATCGGCGCCCCGACGGCGGCCGAGCAGCGGGAACAACAGAAGTCCAATCAGGAAATGACCATCTGCAAGGGGTGCTGAACGCTCGGCCCGTCCGCGGGCCGGGTGTCGGATCCGTGCAAGCCTGCCGTCGGTCCGATGGTAGACGATCGCCCGAGGGACGGACGACATAGCGGCTCCGCTCGACTGAGGGAGTCCTGGTTTTTGCGCTTCTCGTTCCTGAACCTCCTGCGTCAGAGCTTTTCCGGCCACACGGGATGGCCGGAACAATGGCGCTCTCCCGAGCCGAAGGCCGCCTATGACGCCGTCATCGTCGGGGCAGGGGCACACGGTCTTGCGACAGCCTATTACATGGCGGCCGAACATGGCCTGCGGAACATCGCGGTCGTCGAGAAGGGATGGCTCGGCGGCGGCAACACGGGCCGCAACACCACGATCATCCGATCGAACTACCTGTGGGAGGAGAGCGAGGCCCTCTACAACCACGCCATGAACCTGTGGCAGGACCTGTCGCACGCGCTCAATTACAACGTGATGTACTCGCCGCGCGGCTGCATGATGCTGGCGCACAACATCCACGATGTTCAAGTGTTCAAGCGGCACGTTCATGCCAATCGGTTGGCCGGAATCGACAATCAGTGGCTCTCGCCCGAAGAGGCCAAGGTCTTCTGCCCCATCCTCAACATCTCGCCGCATCTGCGCTACCCCATTGTCGGCGCCACCCTACAGCGGCGGGGCGGGACGGCGCGGCATGATGCGGTCGCCTGGGGCTATGCCCGCGCGGCCTCGGGGCTCGGCGTCGACATCATCCAGAACTGCGAAGTGACGGGGATCCGGCGTGACGCCTCGGGAGCGGTCGCCGGCCTCGAGACGACGCGCGGCACCATTGCCACGAGGCGCGTCGGCGTCGTCGCGGCGGGCAACACAAGCGTCGTCATGAACATGGCCGGCGTACGGCTGCCGCTCGAAAGCTATCCGCTGCAGGCGCTGGTCTCCGAGCCGATCAAGCCGCTCATGCCCTGCGTCGTGATGTCGAACACCATCCACGCCTACATGTCGCAATCCGACAAGGGGGAACTGGTGATCGGGGCCGGCACGGACGCCTACGTGTCCTATAGCCAGACCGGTGGCCTGCACATCTCCACCCATACGCTGGATGCAATCTGCGAGCTGTTCCCCATGGTGCGCCGGCTGAGGATGCTGCGCAACTGGGGCGGCATAGTCGACGTGACGCCGGACCGCTCGCCCATCATCGGCAAGACGCCCGTGCCGGGCCTGTTCGTCAATTGCGGCTGGGGAACGGGCGGCTTCAAGGCGACGCCCGGGTCGGGCCACGTCTTCGCCCATCAGGTGGCGACAGGGGAGCCGCATCCCATCAACGCGCCGTTCACGCTCGACCGGTTCCGCACCGGGCGCCTCATCGACGAGGCGGCCGCGGCCGCGGTGGCCCACTGATGCTCCTCATCCCCTGCCCCTACTGCGGCGACCGGCCGGAACTCGAGTTCCGCTACGGCGGCCATGCGCATATCACCCGCGACCCGTCGGTGGAGGATGACGGAACCTGGGCCGAGTTCCTGTTCTGGCGCGAAAACCCCAAGGGCGTCATGGCGGAACGGTGGCGACATTTTTCGGGCTGCGGCCGGTTCTTCAACGCGTTGCGCGACACCGTGAGCGACAACTTCGTCGTCGCCTACAAGGTCGGCCAGCCTCGGCCTGCCGCCGAGCCCACCGCGCTTGAAGGCGAGGCGCCGAGAATCGGGGCCGGTGACCAGGTGGCCCCGTGAGCGGTCGCTTCAGGGCGCGGCAAGGCGGCCGCGTCGACCGCGCACAGACGCTTCGCTTCACCTTCGATGGCCGGACCTACGAGGGGCTGCGCGGCGACACGCTGGCATCGGCCCTGTTGAGCCATGGCGTGCACCTCGTCGGGCGGAGCTTCAAGTACCATCGGCCGCGGGGGTTCCTGTCGGCCGGCTCGGAAGAGCCGAACGCCCTCGCGACGGTGGCGCGCGACGCCGCCCGCGCGACTCCGAACCTCCGCATGACCCAGGTCGAACTCTTCGACGGCCTGCACGCGCGGAGCCAGAACCGCTGGCCGAGCCTCACGGCGGACTTCGGAGCGATCAACTCGCTCTTCTCGCCGCTCCTCGTCGCCGGGTTCTACTACAAGACCTTCATGGGGCCGCGCTTCATCAAGGGCGCCAGGCTATGGGCCGACCTCTTCGAGCCGATCATCCGGCGGGCCGCGGGGCTCGGCGAGGCGTCGCGTCTCGGGGACCCCGATCGCTACGTCAACGGCTTCGTGCATTGCGACGTGCTGGTGGTCGGCGCCGGCCCGGCCGGGCTGGCCGCGGCGCTTGCCGCGTCGCGCGGGGGATCGCGGGTCATCCTGTGCGACGAAGGGTCCGAGATGGGCGGTTCTCTCCTCGCTTCAAACGGCGTCTCGATCGGGGCGCGGCCCGCCGCCGACTGGGTTGCCGCCACGCTGGAGGAACTCGCCCGCGCCGGCGCGACGGTACTGCCGCGCACCCAGGCCTTCGGCTATTACAACCACAATTTCGTCGGCCTCGGCCAGCGTCTCACGGATCACCTCGACGACGTCGGAGCCGGTGTGCCGCGTGAGAGGATGTGGCAGGTGCGGGCCAGGCATGTGGTTCTGGCGACGGGCGCCACCGAACGGCCCCTGGTCTTCCCGGACAATGATCGTCCAGGCGTCATGCTGGCCGGTGCGGCCCGCACCTTCCTCAACCGCTACGGCGTTCGGCCCGGCTCTCGCGCCGTCGTCGTGACCGCCCACGACAGCGCCTATCGGGCAGCGCTCGATCTCGCCGAGGCCGGTGTCGCCGTGCCCCGGATCGTCGACATCCGGCCGCGACCGGAAGGCCCGCTCATCGAGGCCGCACGGGCGAGGGGCATTGCCGTCACGGCGGGATCGACGTTGACCGAGGTGAAGGGTTCGTTGCGGGTGCACGACGTCACGGTGGCCAAGGTCGTCGGCCACCGCACCCTGGATTACGAAGCCGTGCCCTGTGATCTCGTGCTGATGAGCGGTGGCTTCACGCCCGCCGTTCATCTCTTTTCGCAATCGCGGGGAAAACTGCGGTTCGACGAGCGTTCCGGCGCCTATGTGCCGGGGAAAGCCGCGCAGGCCCAAACCTCGGCTGGCGCCTGCAACGGGACGTGGGCATAGCCGCCGCCCTCGCCGAGGGTGATGCTGCCGGGCGCGGCGCGATCGGTGGCGGGGAGCCCCGCCACTATGCGGTCGGAAACGACGATGAGGCGGACAGCGGCGGCTTCACGGGCGCCTTGCCCCATGGACGCGTTCCCTCGCGGGTCAAAGCCTTCGTGGACTTCCAGAACGACGTGACCGCCAAGGATATCAGGCTGGCGGTTCGGGAGGGCTTTCGGTCGATCGAGCACGTCAAGCGCTACACCACCAGCGGCATGGCGACCGACCAGGGCAAGACCTCGAACATGAACGCGCTCGCCATCGCGGCCGGCGCTCAGGGCAGATCCATTCCAGAAGTCGGCCTCACGACCTTCCGCCAGCCCTATACCCCCGTCACCTTCGGAACCTTCGCGGGTTTCTCGCGGGGCGACCTCTTCGATCCCATTCGCCACACCCCGATCCATCCCTGGGCCGAGGCCCAGGGCGCGCGCTTCGAGGACGTCGGGCAGTGGAAGCGGGCGCATTATTTTCCGCATCCGGGCGAGGACATGCACGCCGCGGTGGCGCGTGAATGCCGGGTAGTCCGAGCGGTGGGTGGCCTCTTCGACGGCTCGACCCTGGGCAAGATCGAAGCCGTCGGGCCCGATGCCGCCGAGTTCCTCAATCGGCTCTATACCAACAGCTGGTCGAAACTCGGCGTGGGGCGCTGCCGCTACGGCCTCATGCTGACCGAGGCGGGCTTCATCATGGACGACGGCGTGGTCGGCCGCGTGGCCGCCGACCGGTTCCACGTCACGACGACCACCGGCGGCGCTCCGCGCGTGCTCAACCACATGGAGGATTACCTCCAGACCGAGTTCCCCGACCTCGAGGTCTGGCTGACCTCGGTCACCGAGCAATGGGCTGTCGTCGCCGTGCAGGGGCCCCGGGCCCGCGACATCGTCGAGCCGCTGGTCGAGGGCATCGACATGTCGCCGCTCGGCATGCCGCATATGACCTTGCGCGAAGGGCGCATCTGCGGCGTGCCGACGAGGCTCTTCCGTGTGTCCTTCACGGGCGAACTCGGCTTCGAGATCAACGTGCCGGCCGACTACGGGCAGGCCGTGTGGGAAGCCGTATGGGAGCGAGCGCGGCCGCTTGGCGCGCTCCCCTACGGCACCGAGGCCATGCATGTGCTGCGGGCCGAGAAGGGCTACATCATCGTCGGTCAGGAGACCGACGGGACGGTGACGCCGGACGATCTCGGCATGGGCTGGGCCGTAGCGACCTCAAAGTCCGACTTCGTCGGCAAGCGGTCGCTCGGCCGACCCGACCTCGTGGCTGCCGGCCGCAAGCAACTCGTCGGCCTCCTGACCGACGGTAGCGCCGTGCTGGAGGAGGGCGCGCAGATCGTCGCGATGCCCGAGCCGGCCCGGGGAACGCATGCCATCGGCCACGTCACGTCGAGCTACCGCAGCCCGGCGCTACGCCGACCCATCGCGCTGGCCCTGGTGGAGGGAGGACGCCGCCGCCTGGGCGAGGTGCTCTATGTCCCCATGCCGGGCGGGTCGGTCAGGGTCACGCTGACGGCGCCCGTGTTCTACGACCCCGAAGGATCGCGTCTCGATGGCTGACCGTCCTCCAGCGATGCGGCGCGGCCCGCTCGCGACGCGGTCGCCGGTGTCGATCGGCCTCAGTCCCCCGATCACGCGCTTCGTCTTCCGCGGTTCCGCGGAGGCCGCGCGGCTCTGCGGAACCGCGTTCGGCTGCGCCCTGCCGGTGGAGACCTGCCGGGCGCGGCGCGACGGTGGGCGGGCGGCGCTCTGGCTCGGCCCCGACGAATGGCTGCTGCTGGACCTCGATGCCGGGGACCCCGGCCAACTCGCGGCCAAGGTCGCAGCCGCCATAGCCCCCACGCCCCACGCCCTGGTCGACGTGTCGCATCGGCAGGTCGGCGTCGAGGTCGACGGCGTCCTAACGCCAGCCTTGCTCAACACCGGTTGCCCGCCGGATCTTCACGAGGAGGCGTTCCCCATCGGTATGTCGACCCGCACGGTGCTGGCCAAGGCCGACGTCGTGCTGTGGCGCCAGGCCGACGAGCGCTTCCATCTCGAGGTCAACCGCTCCTTCGCGCCCTATCTCGTGGCGTTCCTCAGGACCGCGAACGACGGCTTGACGTGATGCCGCCATGGACGTGCCGTCCCTTGATGTCGCTCCGCCATCCGGCCGCCAAAGAACGATCGCGGCGCCATGATCCATGACTTCTGCGTCATCGGCGGCGGCATCGTGGGGCTGGCGACGGCGCTGGAATTGTGCCGGGTCAGGCCGGGCTCGTCCGTTCTCGTGATCGAGAAGGAAGCGAGCCTCGCTCGACATCAGACAGGCCACAACAGCGGCGTGATCCACGCCGGCATCTATTACAAACCGGGGAGCCTCAAGGCGGACCTCTGCCGTCGGGGCGCCGAGGCCACCGAGGCCTTCTGTCGCGAGCACGCCATCCCCTGCGAGAGACGAGGCAAGCTGGTGGTCGCCACCACCCCGCTCGAAGTCTCCCGCCTGGGAAGCCTGGCCGAGAATGCCCGGCGGAACGGCATCGAGGTCGAAGAACTCGACGCGTCCGAACTGCGGCGGCGGGAGCCCAACGTCGTCGGCCTCCGCGCCCTCTACACGCCGAGGACCGGCATCGTCGATTACGTCCGCGTCTGCGAGGCCATGGCCGGCCTCGTCCGTGCGGCGGGCGGCTCCATCCTCCTGGGCACCGAAGTCGACGCCATTCGGGAGGAGGCGGACGCGGTGTCGATCGAGGCTGATGGTACCGGCTGGCAGGCCCGCCGCCTGGTCGTTTGCGCGGGCTTGCAGTCGGACCGGCTGGCGCGGCTCGCCGGCCTGTCGATCGACCATCAGGTGGTGCCGTTCCGCGGCGAATATTTCGACGTGGCGCCGTCTAAGCGCGACCTCGTGCGCCACCTGATCTATCCGGTTCCGGATCCCGCCCTTCCGTTCCTCGGCATCCACCTGACGCCGATGATCGACGGAGGTCTCACGGTGGGGCCGAACGCCGTCCACGGCTTTGCCCGCGAAGGTTACGGGCGGCTGTCCCTCGATCTTCGTGACGTCGCGACCTATGCCCGATTTCCCGGGTTCTGGCGCGTCATGGCGCGCAACTGGCGCTCGGGCGTAAGCGAAGCCCGCAATTCCTTGTTCAAGACGAGATACCTGGCGGAATGCCGGAAATATTGCCCCTCGCTCGTCGCCGACGACCTTCTGCCCCGGGAGGCCGGCATCCGGGCGCAAGCGGTCCTCAGCGACGGCACGCTGGTGCATGATTTCCTCTTCCTGAAAACCGATCGGATGCTGCACGTCGGCAATGCCCCCTCGCCGGCGGCCACGTCCGCCATTCCCATCGCCCAGATGATCGCCGCCCAGGCGATCGGCAGCAACGGTCCCTCCTCGGCGGTCGGCACGGGGACGCGCTGATCACCGGCGGGAGAGCGGAACCGCCGCGCGGATTTTACCGGTGTGGCAACAAGATCGCGCCCTTGCGCGCGGTTGCGGGTTTGCTGGGCCGCCGGGTGGACTAAATAGCCGGTTTCAGCCAAGCCATGCAGGTTCGCCATGGAGATCGACGTGTCAACGCTCGGCAAGCTTTCCCCCTTCGCTCGCATTCCCGCCCTCGTCGCGGGCGCGATGGTCATCTGGTCGGTGCCCGCGCAAGCCGGCAAGGTCCACTGGAAAGACGACCCGGCGATGCCGACCTGCTCGGCCCTGGCCTTCGACGACACGGACGAATGGTTTGCCACCCAGGAAGGCTCCGCCTTCAAGCGCGGTGTTTGTCACGGCCAACGCATCCGCTACCAGGTGGTGCTGGCGCCGAATGGCGAAAGCTTCACGGCTTCGGGCGCGAACAATTGAACCAGAGGCGCGGCATCATCTTCAGCACCATCTTCGAGGGCGTGCAGCGCGTCGATAAACTCTTGAGCGCGCGTTGCGA
>CAXSEU010000065.1:9074-11561 GCA_964236485.1 uncultured Lichenihabitans sp.
CGGGTCGGCGATGCCCATGCCATTTCGGTGTCGTGCCGGCCCCGCAAGCCGCGTTGATCCTTCCCGACACACCGGGGCGGATTGCGGCGAGCTGACCGCGTCGAGGGCGGAATGTCCCTTGCACGCGGGCGCGACCTCGCACATCGCCTTGTCTCGTCGCGTATGTTCCTTATATGTTCTACTTGTCGGCGTCGTCGGCGCTTCTCGATCGCGCGGGGCAAACATGAAGAGGATCTTCTGCGTCCAACCTTATGGGCTGAAGCGGCACAAGCTCGCCGCCGGCGGGGCCCTGGTCTTTGACGACCTCGAAGACGCGGCCTCGGCCGGCCGCAAGCTTGCTAGGTCTCGCGCCGGGGTCGTCGTCCTTTCGCAGGACATGGACGCGCGGTCGGGTTTGTTGAGCAAGCCGCGGATCGTCGCCATCCACGGCCGTGTTCCCGCGTCTTGGTACGAACTCGGCCAACGCGCGCAAGCGGCGTAGCCGCGCGCAACGTCATAGGTCGTCTTGCGACCCGACCTGTCTCATGGTCAATCCAGGCTGTTCCGTTCTGTCCTTCATTGCACCGCCCGTCGATGCTGTGAGCCTTTCGTGAGGTGACAACAGTTCTGCTTCGACATCGGCTTGCGTCGAGTATTCGCCTTTGCTAGGGCAATCGGACGCAAGGAGTCTGTTTGATGTCTGATGAGAATACGGGACCAAACCTCGTCGAGATGGCGGCGGAAATCGTCTCCGCCTACGTGAGGAACAATTCGGTTCCGGCGACCGAGCTGCCTCAACTGCTCCAGTCCATCCACACGTCTCTCAGCGACATCGTTAACGGTCCCACGCCCGAAGCCGTTCAGGAACCTCCGCAGCCGAAGGTGTCGGTGAAGAAGTCCGTCACGGACGACTTCATCGTCTGTCTCGAGGATGGCAAGAAATTCAAGTCGCTGAAGCGCCATCTCCATTCCGAACATGGGCTGTCGCCGCAGGAATACCGCGCCAAATGGAGCCTGTCGAAGGACTACCCCATGGTGGCCCCGGCCTATGCCAGCGCCCGGTCCAGCCTGGCCAAGACCTTGGGGCTTGGCCGCAAGAGCTTGGCCCCCGCTGCCGAGCCTGTTCCGGCGGCGCCCGCTGATGTCCGGGCGAAACGCCAGCGCCGGGTGGCCGGGGTCTGAGCCGTCGCCGGCTTTGGCCGTTCCGGCGCGGGCGCACCGCTTGTTAACGACGATCTGGTTCCATGACCTCGAGGGGAGTAGGGAACAGGTATGTCGATTGCGACCGTCCATGCTTCGAGCCACTCGGCCGACCCTCTCGAAACGGCGCCAAGGATCCTCGTCTTCGATTCAGGCCTCGGCGGCCTCACGGTGTTCGGCGAGATCGTCAAGATCAGGCCGGAGGCCGACTACCTCTACGCCGCCGACGATGCGGTGTTTCCCTATGGCCGCCTCGGCGAGGAGGAACTGATCGGCCGCGTCCTAGCCTTGATGGACCGGTTCATCCCGACGCACCGGCCCGACGTCGTGGTCATCGCCTGCGCCACGGCCTCGACCCTGGTGCTGCCGCCGCTGCGGCGGCGGTGGCCGGACATCCCCTTCGTCGGCACCGTGCCGGCCATCAAGCCGGCAGCGGCGGCCTCGAGGTCGAGGCTGTTCAGCGTGCTGGCGACGCCCGGCACCGTGGCGCGGGAATATACGCGCGAACTCGTCCGCGCCTTTGCGCAGGATTGCGACGTCACCTTGGTGGGCGCCAAGGGCCTGGCGATCCTGGCCGAGGCCGCCATGCGCGGCGAAGCGGTTTCGGATGCGGCGATTCGAGACGAGATCGCGCCGGTCTTTGTCGAGAAGGGGCACCGCCGCACGGATGCGGTCGTGCTGGCGTGCACGCACTACCCGCTCCTGGCAGCGACGCTCGACCGCCTGGCGCCCTGGCCGGTGACCTTCATCGATCCGGCGCCCGCGATCGCCCGGCGTGTCGAGGCGCTCCTCTCAAGCCCCGGCAGGATGGAGGAGCCCGCCGATCCGCGTCCTGCCGATCGGCCCTCTTCGAGGGCCGCCCTGTTCACCTCCAATGCCCGGCCGGAAGGAGCCCTGAAGGCGGCCCTTCAGGCGCGCGGCCTGGGAGGCATGCTCACGTTCTGACGGGTGAGCATGCCGGGTCCGCCTATTCCGCGGCCTGGCGCGTGGCCTCGGTCATGGCCGGCTCGGCCTTGCCGTCCGTGTAGGTCGGCTGCGACAAGGCCTCGTGGGGAGCGGGGCGCCCCGGCAGCGGCGGCAGGGCCTTGGCCTTCGCAAGGTCGATGTCCGCCCCGGCGGCGACGCGCGTGCCGTAATCCTCGTCGCAATGCCAGAAATGCCAGACCATGCGCAATTGGATGGCCTCCGGGCACTGCTTCATGTCGCCGACAAGGTTGGCGATGAGGTCGTCCCGCTCCCACGCCTCGAAGGTGCGGTAGCGCTCACCGGCCTGTTGGTAGTCGTCCGTGGTGCGGCTCGTCTGGTAGC
>CAXSEU010000066.1:0-8417 GCA_964236485.1 uncultured Lichenihabitans sp.
CTCTTCGTGCCGCGGGAGACGGCCGCCCCGCCGCCGCCGGTCCGGACCCCCTGCTGACACCGGACTACGCGCTCGGCGGGCACACGGCGTCGCTCGGGCTCTGCTGGCTGCCCGCCGGCACGCTTCCCGGCTTCCCGGAGGGCATGGTGATCGGCCAGCACGGCTCCTGGAACCGCAGCACGCTGAGCGGCTACAAGGTGGTCTTCGTGCCCTTCGTCGACGGGCATCCGGCCGGGCCGCCCCGCGACATCCTCTCGGGGTTCCTCGCGCCGGACGAGCGGGTGTCCTACGGACGGCCGGTCGGGGTGGCGATCGGTCCCGACGGCGCCCTGCTGGTGGCGGATGACGTGGGGGACGTGATCTGGCGCGTGACGGGCGAGCGGCGGGGCTGAGCCGATCCGCAGGGGCTTGTCACGGGGGCATCGGCCGCCTTTTTGAACTGGCGTATGTCAGCGACGGCATGACATACACCAGCGTTCCGGGGCCCCGAAGGGCGACGAGCCAGGAGAGCGGCATGATTCGGCATATGGTCCTGGTGCGTTTTCGCGACGACGTGGCGGCCGGTGAGATCGCCGCCATCTTCGGGGATCTCGACCACCTGCGGAACGCTCTGCCCGGCATGACCGCCTACTCGGGCGGGCCCAACGTCAATCCCGAAGGCCTGTCGCGCGGCTACAGTCACGCCTTCTGTTGCGAGTTCGACAGCGTGGAGGCGCGGGACGCCTATCTGGCGCATCCGGCCCATCAGGCCGCGGGGAGGCGCCTCGTCTCCGCGACAGCGGCTGGCGTCGACGGCCTCATCGTGATCGACTACGAAATTTGAGCCGGGCGAGCGCCGCCGAGGGGCGAGCGCCTTCGGACCTTGCGCGAGGCGCCCCGACCTGAAATCCTGATCGGGACGCGCCTGGCCGAGAGGCACGAAGATCGAACGGGAGGACGCATGGGTGAGGCCGTCGCAGCGCCGCCGCCCCTCCGGCCGGTGACCACGGCGGGGCAGGTCAAGGCCGTGCTGATCACCTCGATCGGCAACCTCATCGAATGGTACGACGTCTACGCCTATTCCGCCTTCTCGATCTATTTCGCGTCCTCCTTCTTTCCCTCGGGGGACCCGGTGGTCGAGCAGTTGTCGGCCGCAACGCTCTTTGCCGTCGCGTTCCTGATGCGGCCGTTCGGCAGCATGATCTTCGGGTATCTGGCCGATCGTTACGGCCGCCGACGTTCGCTGACGATTTCGATCCTTCTCATGTGTTTCGGCTCCCTTCTCATCGCGGTCGCGCCCACCTATGCGGCGATCGGGGTCTTTGCGCCCGTACTCTTGTCGGCCGCCCGCGTCATCCAGGGTTTGAGCCAAGGAGGCGAGTACGGCACCAGCGTCACCTACCTCAGCGAGATCTCCGACCGGAGGCGCCGTGGCCTCTATTCCGGCGTCTGGTACGTGACGCTGATCGGCGGCCAACTCTGCGCCATTCTGGTGCTTCTGGTGCTGCAGAAGCTGCTGCTGACGCCCGACCAGTTGAAAAGCTGGGGCTGGCGGGTCCCCTTCGTCATCGGGGCGCTGCTGTCGCTCTATGGCTTCCGCATGCGGCGCGAACTCGGCGAGACGGAGAAGTTCGTCGAACAGGCAAGGCGCCGGGAGCCCCTGGGCCGCCTGTTCAGGCGCTATTGGCGCTCGATGCTGCTCGTCGTCGGCTTCACGGTCGGAGGCACCTCGGCCTTCTACACCTACACCACCTATATGCAGAAATATCTGAAGCTCTCGGTGGGATTGAGCGACGACCAGACCACCCTCGTGACGGCTGGATCGCTGATCTTCGCCGTCGTCCTGCAGCCGATTTACGGCGCCGCTTCCGACATTGTCGGCCGCAAGCCGCTGCTGGTGGGCTTCGGCATTCTGGGAACGCTGGGAACGGTGCCGCTTCTGACGACCCTCGGCGCGACCCACAGCCCACTGATGGCGTTTCTGCTCATCTGTCTCGCCTGGGCCATCGTCAGCGGCTACACTTCGATTGCCGCCATCGTCAAAGCCGAACTGTTCCCGACCGGCATCCGGGCGATCGGGGTCGGCCTGCCCTACGCGCTCACGGCGGCTTTCTTCGGCGGATCGGTCGAATGGGTCGCGCTGAAATTCAAGCAAAGCGGCTTCGAGGCGGGCTTCTTCTGGTACGCCTCCGCGCTGATCGGCGTGTCTCTCGTCGTCTACCTGTTCATGCCGGACACGCGGGAGACGTCGCTGCTCGATCGCGAGGGGTGACCTTGGAGGAAGCGCGCGGGCCCTCCAAGGAACATCCCTCCCCAGGCATGAGTTCTGTGGCTGAGCGTACGGCAAGCCTGTCCGTCGCCCCTTCGCGCGTTTGGAGACCACCATGGGACTGTTCACCAAGGACATCCACACCCTCAACGACCTGTTCGTGCACCAGTTGAAGGACGTGCATTATGCGGAAAACCGCATCGTCAAGACGCTGCCGAAGATGATCGAGAAAGCCACTAGCCCGCAGCTCAAGAGCGGGTTCGAGCAGCATCTGGCGGAAACCAAGACCCACGTCACCCGCCTCGAACAGGTGTTCGAGATGCACGGTGTCAAGGTCGACTCGGTGACCTGCCCGGCGATCGACGGCATCATCAAGGAGGCGGACGAGGTCGCCGGGGATGTCGACGACAAGGAGGTGCTGGATGCGGCGCTCATCGCAGCCGCCCAGGCGGTCGAGCATTACGAGATCGCCCGCTACGGGACCATGATCGCCTGGGCCAAGCGCCTCGGCCGGAACGACTGCGCCAGCGTCCTGCAGAAGACGCTCGACGAGGAGAAAGCCACCGATCACAAGCTCTCAACCTTGGCGGAAACCCGTGTCAACCCGGCGGCGGTCGCGTAGCCGACCACGGCAAGATCCGGCGCTGCGACAGGGCGCCGGACCTGCGCTTCCGGGCGGATCCTGAAGCTGGTCGAAGGATCGCTCCATGCAACTTTAAGCGCGGCCTCGCATTAACCGGCGGGCCGGCGCAGCACAGTTTGGTCACATTGCCGTTGCCGTCCAGGAGATCAGCATGACCCTTCTACTTCTCATCATCATCGTCCTGGTGCTGTTCGGCGGTGGCGGGTATTACGGCAGCCGGTCCGGCTATTACGGCGGCGGCGGTATCGGCATCATCGGGCTGCTCGGGATTCTCCTGGTCCTGTATCTGCTGTTCTGGTCGCCCTATCATTACTGATCCTTCGCCAGCCGCGTCGGCGGCTTTGACCGAAGATCGACAGACTGGTCTTCCCTTGAAGCCGGCCCGGCCCTAATGGTCGCAGCCGCGGGTGTGCCGTCGCCTTCTTACGTCGAGCGGCATCGTCAGGACTGGTGGATTGCGTATCGGAAGCTCAACATGACTCCCCTCCGTGTGGGACTGGCGGGACATGGCACCGTCGGAAGCGCGGTCCGACGTCGTTTGCGGGAGGATGGGGTTCAAATTGCCGGGGGCGCGGGACGCCCGATCGTCCTTACCGCCGTCGCGGCACGCGATCGGTTGCGGCATCAGATCGTGCTTGGCAACGTCGAGTGGTTCGAAGATGCGGTTTCGTTAGCTCGGAGCGACCGGATCGATGTCTTCGTCGAACTGATCGGCGGATCTGAAGGAGTAGCCAGGGAGGCGGTCGAGGCTGCCCTCGCGTCCGGCAAGGCAGTGGTCACGGCCAACAAGGCGTTGCTGGCCCACCACGGCATGGCCCTGGCCGAGATGGCCGAGCACGGTAGGGGACAGCTGAACTTCGAAGCCGCCGTGGCCGGTGGCATTCCCATCGTCAAGGTTCTGCGCGAAGGGCTCGCCGGAAACCGGATCGACCGCGTCTACGGCATCCTCAACGGAACTTGCAACTACATCCTCTCCCGCATGGAAATTGAGGGCCTCGCTTTCGCTGAGGGCCTCTCGAGCGCCCAGTCCCTCGGCTATGCCGAAGCAGATCCGAGTTTCGACATCGACGGCTTCGATACCGCGCACAAGCTGGCGATCCTCGCGAGCCTCGCATTCGGCACGGCGCTCGACATCGATGCGATCCATGTCGAGGGAATTCGCTCCATCACCCCGGTCGACCTGAGGGCGGCCGAAGACCTCGGCTATCGAATCAAGCTTCTTGGTGTCGCCCAGCGCACCGCAGAGGGTATCGAGACGCGGGTGCATCCGACGATGGTCCGCAAAGGCTCGGCCTTGGCCGAGATCAAGGGTGTGATCAATGCGGTATCGGTCAATGCCGACGCTGTCCGCGAACTGACCCTGGTCGGACCCGGTGCCGGCGTGTCGCGCCGGGTCGCCGGCCGGCTCGGGTTCGTGATCGTAGGGCTCGGCAACGTGCTGCCCGACGAGCCGACCGAAGGTCTGGCGCTGGCGGCGATGCCACGGCCTCTGCCGTGCTGGCCGATCTCATCGACGTCGCGAGAGGTTTTCGGGTCAGTCCGTTCGGCCGCCCCGTGGCCTCGCTCGACCGGGTTCCTCGCGTCGCGATGCAGCGGCACGAGGGCGGGTATTACGTGAGGCTTCAGGTCCAGGATCGCATTGGTGCGCTCGCCGCTATTGCCACCCGGATGGCGGCACGGCTGATCTCCTTTGAAAGCATCATGCAACGGCAGGATGTCGGCGCCGGAGCGGCGGGCCTGCCGTCCGGCTTCGTGTCGGTCGTGCTCATCACCCATGCCACGACCGAAACCTCGATCCGCGAAGCTCTCGACGCCGTCGAACTCGACGGCTTCATCGCCGGCAAGCCGCAGCTGATTCGCATCGAGCGGGAGTAGCGCATCGGGTGTGGGCGCCGACGGTTCTCAGGCAAGGCATCATGACATGACCGATCTCGTCATTCAGCAGCAGGACATCATCGAGCGCATCCTTACCCTTGAACTGGTGCGGGTCACGGAGCGCGCGGCGGTGTCGGCTGCGCGCTGGCGCGGACGCGGCGAGGAGAAGTCGGCCGACCAGGCGGCGGTGGACGCCATGCGGCGCGAACTGAACCGTCTGCCGATCGACGGCACCATCGTGATCGGCGAGGGCGAGCGCGATGAAGCGCCGATGCTGTTCATCGGCGAGAAGGTCGGCACCAGAACCGGTCCCAAGGTCGACATCGCGGTCGATCCGCTCGAGGGCACGACGCTCTGCGCGAAGGACATGCCGGGCTCGATCGCCGTCATGGCCATGGCGCAGTCGGGGGCGTTGCTCAACGCCCCCGACGTCTACATGGACAAGATCGCCGTCGGCCCGGGTTATCCGGCCGGTGTCGTGGATCTCGACGTGCTGCCCGAGGACAACATCGCCAGCCTGGCCGAGGCCAAGGGGGTTCGAACCAGCGACATCACGGTCGCGGTTCTCGACCGGCCGCGGCATGGGGAATTGATCGCCGCCTGCCGGCGCGTCGGTGCGTCGTTGCGGCTGCTCACGGACGGCGATGTGGCGGGCATCATCTTCACGACGCAGCCGCAGGCGACCGGCATCGATCTCTACCTCGGCTCGGGCGGCGCGCCGGAGGGCGTCCTCGCGGCGGGGGCGCTGCGATGCGTCGGGGGCCAGATGCAGGGCCGTCTGGTGCTCGACACGCCAGAGAAGCGGGCGCGCGCGGCCGCCATGGGTGTCTCGGATCCGGCCAAGAAGTACGACATGCGGGAACTGGCTTCGGGCGACGTCGTGGTGGCGGCGACCGGCGTCACCGACGGTGCCCTTCTGCAGGGGGTTCGCTTCAATCAGAACAACATCGAGACCAAGACCGTCATCTACCGCTCGGTCACAGGCACGGTGCGCCGCATCCGCGCCGAACACCGGGAACTGGCCAAGTTCCGGCTGGACTGATCTCCGCAAGGTTACCGGCGCTATAACGCAACAGCGCGAAGTTTGATAGATCGCTTAAGTTGAACATCAGCCATGACTCGGCAAAACTGGGCGAAAAGGACCTCTCGCTTTTCTTTAATCATCCTGCTTAGGGAGCTTTACTTCGGCTTGGGCCAAGCTTCTTGTCGGGGAGGGAAACAACCCTCCTGGGCTGCGGAACGGCAGCCAGACAGGAATGAAGGGGCGTGCCATGTCCGAGAGTGTGATCCAGCCGAAGCCGACGGCGGCGGGTAAGGGTTCGAACCCCCGTTCGCTGACCGCCGTCGACACCCGGGCGGACGACAGGTCGCGAACGGTGCGATTGTCGCCGGATCGCGTCACCATCGATCGGAGCTATTGCGGCGTCGCAATGCGGTTGTCGATCCCCGTAGGCGCCTACCAGGGGGTCTGTGTCGGACTGCGTCCCGCGGAGAGGGGCGGTGTCACCTACGAGCTTCGTTTGGCGCATCGCGATGCCGATCTGTCGGTGTCCTTGGCGGAAGCGCCGGACGACCGGGAGATCTGGGCCGATTGGCAGTCCTGGGCACGCTTCTTCGGCCTGCCGACGCTGATCGAGCGCAACGAAGGTCTGGTCGAATGGGGTCACACGCCGGGCCGAGCCGTGCCGGCGCCCGGCATCCCTGCCTGTGCGGCGTCTTCACCCACGCGCCGCCGGACCAAGCGCCGCCACGCCGCCTTCACCGACCGTCGCCGCCGAAACTCCGGGGCCGTCGGCACGGTCCATCGCGAGGCCGAGATCATCGCTCGGGATTGAGTGCCCTGACGGCGGTGTTCGTTGTTCTACCGCCGTCCGAACAGCCGCTCGATGTCGGCGAGCTTGAGTTCCACATAGGTGGGGCGGCCATGGTTGCACTGGCCAGCGCCCGGCGTGCGCTCCATGTCCCGCAGCAGGGCATTCATCTCGTCGGACGACAGACGGCGGCCCGCTCTGATCGAATGATGGCAGGCCATCGTGGCCAGCACATGATCGAGCCGCCGCTCGAGCGGCACCGTGCCCCCGTCCTGCCGCAGCACCGCCGCGAGGTCGCGCAGCATGGCGGCCGCGTCGCCCCTGCCGAGGAGGACCGGCACCTCGGTCACCGCGACGGCGCCGGGACCGAAAGGCTCGATGACGAGCCCGAGGTCCGCCAGGGCCTCCACATGGTCGAGAAGCAGCGCGATGTCGTCGGACTCGGCCTCGACCACGGCCGGGATGAGGAGCACCTGCCGCGCGATCCCGGCCTCCGCCCGATGCGCCTTCAGGCGCTCGTAGACGATCCGCTCGTGCGCGGCATGCTGGTCGACGATGACGATGCCGTCCTGGGTCTGCGTCACGATGTAGGTCTCGTGCAGTTGCGCCCGCGCGGCCCCGAGGGGGGTGGCGGCGTCGACCTGCGTTGCAGGGGTGTCGGCGCGGGCATCCACAGAGAGCGGCGCGAAATCGTCCGCTCCCCCCGGAACTTCGCCGAACCTCGCCTGCGCGCCTTCGCGGAAACCGGAGGCCGGCGCGGACGGGGAGGCTCTCCAGTCCCAGGGCTGCGACTCGGCCGGGCGCAAGGGCAGCGCACGGAACAGAGAGGTGCGCGAGGCCGAATGGCGGGAGGAGGGGCCTCCGTTCGCCGGGGTCGTGAAGGCCCGCTGGGCGACGATCTCCTCGACGCGGGCCGCGCCTGTCGTCGACGCGCGATGCAGCGCCGCCCCAAGGGCGTCCCGCAGCGCCGAGACGATCATGCCCCGCACGAGGCCCGGATCACGGAAGCGGACCTCCGCCTTGGCCGGATGGACGTTGACGTCCACCAGGCCGGCGTCGCAGGCGAGGAACAACGCCAGCACCGGAAACCGGTCGCGCGGAACGTGATCCATGTAGCCGGCCCAGATGGCCGAGGAGAGAAGCCTGTCACGGACCGGGCGAGCGTTGACGAAGAGGTACTGGCTATCGCGCGTGGCGCGATGAAAGGTGGGCAGGCCCGCAAAACCGCTCAGTCTCACGCCCGGCTTTTCGGCCTGCACCGGCAGCGCGTTAGCGAGGAAGTCGGAGCCGATGATCTGCGCCACACGGGTCAGTCGGCCTTCCTCGTCCTCGCCGCAGGCCGGGTAGTCGAGCCGCAGGGCGGGGGTCCCCGCGCAGTCGAACCGCACGCCAGGATGCGCCATGGCGAGGCGGCGCAGCACATCGGCGACGGCTTGCGCCTCGGCCCGGTCGCTCTTCAGGAACTTCAGCCGGGCCGGCGTCGCGCCGAAGAGGTCGCGCACCTCGACCGTGGTGCCAGGCGAACGGGCCGCCGGCCCGACGCCCGCCGTGGCTCCCGCGTCGATGCTGATCCTGAACCCCGTCTTGGCGCCGGTGCGCGGCTTCGTCACGATGTCGAGCCGGGCCACCGAGCCGATCGACGGCAAGGCTTCGCCTCGAAACCCCAAGGTGGCGATATCCGCAAGGTCGTTGCCGGGCAGCTTCGAGGTCGCATGACGCTCGACCGCCAGCGCGAGATCAGCGGCCCCCATGCCGCAGCCGTCATCCGTGACACGCATCAGGCTGCGCCCGCCCGCCTCGATCACCACCTCGATTCGGCTCGCGCCGGCATCGGGCGCAT
>CAXSEU010000066.1:8427-11442 GCA_964236485.1 uncultured Lichenihabitans sp.
TTCACCGGTCTATCGAGAACCGCCGCAACCTGTCCGTCCGGGCCGGCGCCGTCAAGCGGGCCTGCGCGGTCAGACCCGATGTCCGCCGACGCATATCAGTGTCCAGCCGGCACCGGCCGGACATGGGGCCTCCGGCACGTCCAGCGGCAGGGGCTTCGCTGCTTGTTCGAGCGACGCCGCATGGTGGCCTCGGCATTCAACAAGGCGCCGCCTGCCCCGCGAGCAGGACGGGAAACACGCAGCCGGACCGGACCCTCATGCCAGCCGCGCGGCGAGCCTGTCGTAGAGCCGGTTCTGCGCCAGGAACACGTAATCGAGCGGTGCGACGGTGACATGGGCGGCGCCCTGGCCGATGAGCCAGTCCGCAAGGCCCGGCACTTCGGCTACCGCGCAATGGACCACCAGCCGTCCATCCTCCCCGCCGACCACTTTCGCGCCGAAACGGGCCAGCGCATCATCGCTCAGCGACGGCATGGCCGCCGGGAACAGCGCCCTCAATTCGCGCGATGTGCGCGCCTCCTCCTCGGCCGCGATGCGGGCCAGGATGGCCCGTGCCGCGTCCCTGTGCGCCTCGGACCAATCGGCACGACGGGAGGCCACGAGATTGGCTTCCGAGCGCAGGATGACGCCGTCGTCGAGCACCTTCAGGGCATTGGCCGCGAGCGTCGCACCGGTGGTGGTGATGTCGACGATGAGTTCGGCGCCGCCCGCCGCGGGCGCTCCCTCGGTGGCGCCGAGGCTCTCGACGATGCGATAATCCGCGACCCCGCGCGCGGCAAAGAACCGGCGGGTGAGGCTCACGTATTTTGTCGCGACGCGCATCCGTCGGCCGTGCCGCGCATGGAACAGCGCCGCGACGTCCTCGAGATCCGTCACGGTGCGCACATCGATCCAGGCACGGGGCACCGCCACCACCACGTCGGCATTGCCGAAGCCGAGGGGCGCCAGGAAGGTGACGCGATCCTCCGCGTCGGGGAGCGCCTCGCGCAGGAGGTCTTCCCCGACGATGCCCATATGGGCGCTGCCATCGCCGAGTTGAACCACGATGTCGGAGACGGGCAGGAACGCGATCTCGAGATGGTCGAACCCCGGCAGCGACCCGCGATAGTCGCGCGTCCCACCGTTCTGGACCAGCGCCATGCCGGCGCGTGCAAAGAATTTCTGGGCATTCTCCTGCAGGCGGCCCTTCGAGGGGACCGCGAGCACGAAGGGTTTTGCGGCGACGGTCATGCGGCGCTCCGGGCCGCGATCAGCCGTTCGATCCAGATGGCGGCTCCGACGGCCGGCACCGGGCGCTCGCTCCCCAGCGCCTGGGCAAGGCCGTCGTAGCGCCCGCCGCCGGCCAGCACCTCGGCGCCAGCCCCCTGGCCGGCCTGCGCCTCGAACACGAAGCCCGTATAATAATCGAGGTTTCGGGCGAAGGCCGTGCTGAACGAAAGGGCTGCGATGTCGAGCCCCTCGGCCAGCATGAAGCCGGTGCGCTCATCGAGGAGTTCGAGGGCCGCGTCGAGATCGATTCCCGCGTCGCGCGCCAGGGCCCGGATGGCCGCGGAGGCGGTGTCGGGATCACCCTTGATGGCGAGGAACCGGTCGAGGAGCGCCCGCCGCTCGGCGCCGAAGCCGGGCGTCGCCTGTTGCGCCACCTGGTCCAGGAAGCGTTCCGCGATCTCGCCGACCGAGCGGCCGCCCACTGTCGCGATCCCCGCGATGGACAGCAGATCCTCGACGAGCGCCCGCGCACCCTTGCCGTCCGCGCCCGCGAGGGCCGCGAGAACGCCGGACATGTCGCCGGCCGCCTGCGGGGCATTCCCGAGGATCGCATCGAGGCTCCTGCCCTTTTCAAGGCCGCGCCGGAGCCTGCGCTGCCAGAGCGGCGGCAGGTCGATGGCATCGAGAAACCGCCCGACAACCCCCGCATCGCCGAGCGCGATCCCCAGCGCAGGAGCGCCCGCGCCCCGCGCCGCCTCGAGCGTGAGCCCGATGATCTCGGCATCGGCTGCCGCCGTATCGGTGCGGCCGAAACTTTCGAGCCCGGCCTGGAGAACCTCGCCCGAACCCGACGAGGTCAGCCGGAACACCGGCCCGCAGTACGCATAGGCGGCGTGTCGCCCCCGCGTCTCGGCGTCGAGGTAGAGGCGACAGGCGGGGATCGTATATTCCGGCCTGAGGCAGAGCTCGGCGCCCGACCCGTCGCCCGTGAGGTAGAGCCGCGCCCTGATATCCTCGCCGCCAAGGTCGAGGAAGGTCCCCGCGTCCTGCAGGATGGGCGGTTCGATCCGCGCGTAGCCGGCGTCGGCGAAGCCCTGAAGCAGCGTTGCCTGGATGTCGGCCGCGCCGGCGGGTGCGATGGTCAAAAGAAGGCCTGGGCTCGGTCGGTGGTGGGCACCCTTCCTAGCAAAGTGGCCCGGCAGACGCCAATCCGATCGGCCGCGAGGGTGAACGACCCCTCATCCGGTCCTTCGGACCACCTTCTCCCGCAAGGGAGAAGGGAGTGCCTCTTCCTGCGAGATTAGCGCCCTTCTCCCCTGCGGGAGAAGGTGCCCCGAAGGGGCGGATGAGGGGTACGGGCCCGTTCTCGACTTTACCGGCCGCTGCCGCCTTGGCGGGCCAGTACCTCGCGCACCGCGTCGACGAACCGCTCCTCGGGCACCGGAAACTGGGCTTTCTGGCGCAGTTCGAGGTAGTCGGCGCGGTCCTTCGATCCCTTGGCGAGTTCGGCACCGAGCATGAGATCGCGGATCATCACCTGCGGGCCGCCCGGTGCGTCGCGCTCGTTCGAACCCTGGATCACGGCGCAGGGGCTGTTGCGGCGGTCGGCATATTTGAGCTGGGCGTTCATGCCTGCCGCGCCGAGGTAGAGCTCGGCCCGGACGCCGGCCTGGCGCAACCGCGCCACAAGCCCCTGATAGTGTCCGAGTTGATCCCGATCGAGGACGAGGACCACGACGGGGCCGGGCGTCCTCGCCTCGCCGAGAAGCGCACTGCCGATCACCCGGAGGGCCGCGACAAGCCGCG
>CAXSEU010000067.1:0-11433 GCA_964236485.1 uncultured Lichenihabitans sp.
CCGCGCGTTCGAGGAGGCCAGGACACGCGCCGCGCGAGGCCTCGGCGAGGGCTCCTTCGCCGGCGTTCCCTATCTCCTCAAGGACATCGGTTCGGCTTGCGAAGGGCTGCGCATGACCGCCGGCCTCGAATATCGCAAGGATTACGTCAGCACCTCGGATTCCGAGATGGTGCGGAGGATCAAGGCGTCCGGCCTCAACATCCTGGGACGCACCAACGTCCCGGAGAATGGCTGGTGCATCGCCACGGAGCCCCGCTATCGCGGCGCGACGCTGAACCCCTGGAACCCGGCCGTGACGGTGGGCGGATCGAGCGGCGGCGCCGCGGCGGCCGTCGCCTCCCGCATGGTGCCGATGGCGGAGGGAACCGACGGCGGCGGCTCGATCCGGGTGCCGGCGTCCTGCTGCGGGCTCGTGGGGCTCAAGCCGTCGCGCGGGCGTATCACCTACGGGCCGGACGATGTCGACGTCTGGTTCGGCAGCGTCTATTTCTTTGCCCTGACCAGGACCGTTCGGGACACGGCCGCCTTCCTCGACGTGACGGCCGGCAACCTGCCGGGCGATCCCTATACGTTGCCTCAACCCGACCGGAGCTGGCATGCGGCACTCGCCGACCGGCCGCGCCGGCTCAGGATCGGCTTCACGCTCACATCGCCCTAGGGACCGGCTTTCGCGGCGGAAGTGACCGATGCCGTCGAGGAGACCGTGGCGCTGCTGCGAGGGCTCGGGCATGAGGTCGAAGAACATCCGTTCTCGACCGATCTCGAGGGACCCTGGTTCAGCTACAACCAGATGAACGCCGTGCAGACGGTGTTGGACTTCGAACAATTGGCCACCACGATCGGGCGTCCGGTCCGGGAATCCGATCTCGTTGCCTTCAACTGGGCTTTGCTCGAGCGGGGGCGCTCGCTGTCGGCGACCGAGCATGCCGCCAGCATCGGGGCGATCCGCAAAGCCAATCAGCGAATCCAGCTCGAACTGCAGCCCTACGACGCCTTCCTCACGCCAACCCTCACCCAGCTGCCGCGCCCGGTCGGCTATTGGGACATGAACGAGCGAGACTTCGACCGCTACAACGCCAAATGGAGCGACGCCGCATTCATGTTCGCCTTCAACATTTCCGGCCTGCCGGCCTTGTCGATTCCGGCGACCTCGACGCAGCGGGATGTGCCGATCGGAGTCCAGTTCGTCGGGCGGTACGGGGACGAAGCCACGATCCTGCGGCTGGCCGCGGAGGTCGAGGAGGCCCGGCCCTGGATCGGCCGCCGGCCCGCCGTCTGCGCGACCGCCTGAGCAAGCTCTCCCGGGCTTGCTCAGGCGGGTTGAAGCGGAACCTCCTGGAAGACGCTTCCTCGAAACAACGCCCCGGGGGGACGGGAACGAGCGCCGTCCGCTCGGTCCTTGCGCGACCACTGGGCCCGCGCCATACTTCGCCGGCCTTGCTCAAGGTGCACCGCATCGGCCAAGGGTTTCTCGAAGCTCCGCCCCGGTGCCGGTTCGCGCTTGGATGAAACAGACAAATAACGCTCAGGGAGAGACTTCGATGAAATTGGACGATCATAGTCGGCTCCTTGGCCTGCAGGCCAACCGGCGCGACCTGCTCAAGGGCGCCGCGAGCCTTTCCGCCCTCGCGCTCGGGACCGGCGGTGTCGTGACGGGCCTGACACAGCCGGCAAGCGCCGCCGACAACGTGCGGACGCAGATCCTGCAGATCCCGGGCGTGGGCAAGGGTTCGCCCACGGATGCCGACTACCAGAAGGTCGGCGAGATGTGCCTCGGGGCCACCAAGGCCAGCGTCAAGCCCGGGGAATTCGCGGGGGTCGAGCTGACCTTCATGGGACTGAACAACCAGAACCTGCACGATGTCTTGTTCCGAGGCTTCCTGAAGCCCTGGGAAACCTACACGGGCGCCAAGATCTCGTGGATCGACCTCGCGCAGGCCGACTACAACCCGCGCTTGCAGCAGGCCATCGCCACCGGCACCGTCGATTTCGACCTTCTGGAGATGGGTGCGCCGTTCGAGGGCGACGTGTGCGGCAAGGGGCTCGCTTCCGAAATGCCCGACTGGGTCAAGAAGCAGATCGACATCGACGACTACGTCGCCTACCTGCAGCCTCCGGTTGGAACCTGGGCCGGCAAGACCTACCGCGTGGCCATAGACGGCGACTGCCACAACTTCAACTACCGCACCGACTACTTCAAGGACGCGGATGTCGCCAAGGCCTGGAAAGCCGAGGGTCACACCACCGAATGGAGCGTGCCGAAGACCTGGCAGCAGGTCCAGGTGGTCACGAAGTTCCTCAAGGGAAGGAAGATCGGCGGCAAGGACGCGGTCGGCTACCTCGACGCCCCAAAGCCCTGGGGCGGCTTCGGCTTCTACTTCCTCGGAAGCCGTGCCACCGCCTATGTCAAGCATCCGGACGACAAGGCGTGGCTGTTCGACGTCGATACCATGAAGCCGCGCATCAACAACCCTGGTTGGGTGCGCGCCATCCAGGATGTGGTCGACGCGCTGCCGTCCGAACCCGCCGATCAGATCAACGCGGACCCGGGCACGACGGCGTTCCAGCAATTCCTCGCCGGCACCGGCTCCATGCTGGCCTGGTGGGGGGATGTCGGCCAGACCGCGAACACCAGCGATACCTCGGTGATCGGCGATGTCGTCGGCTTCGACATCCTGCCGGGCTCTGACGATGTCTACAATGCAAAGACCGGCCAGTGGGAGAAGCTGGCGAGCGGGCCGAACCATGCCCCGAACTGCGCCTACCTCGGCTGGGGCGTCTACGTCATGGCACGGGTCGACGGCGACGAGAAAAAGCACAAGGCGGCCTGGAGCGCCGCGGCGCATCTCGGCGGCAAGGATCTCTCGCTCTGGATGGTCATGTACCCGTCGGGCTTCCAGGCGCATCGCCAGAGCCACTTCGACATTCCGGAATGGGTGGCGGCCGGCTACAACGAGTCCTACATCACGTCGTACTTGAACTCGCAATCCGGCTCCTACAACCACCCGAACCGCGCCGTCGAGCCGCGGATCCCCGGCATCTTCCAGTATTACAGCGTCGCCGAGGACGAACTCGCCAAGGTCTTCGCCGGCAAGGCCACGGCGCAGGCCGGCGCCGATGCCATCGCGGCCGCCTGGGAAAAGATCACCGACACGATCGGCCGCGACAAGCAGGTGGCGCTCTACAAGGCTTCACTGGGCATGCCCGGCTAACCGGGCCGCCTGGGGGCGAACGGGGTTCGGCACCGTCCGCCCTCCCCCGATCGAAGCGGACGCCGGACATGGGTTGGACCGCTCCGCTTCGATCGTATGGCAGGGTGGGGAACCCAGGTTAAGGGTCATTGAACCGGATTCCGCGGAGGTATTTCGGGTCAAGGGTGCCGGCCCCGCTCCTACCGCTTCCGGCGCAACAGCAGCAGCCAGCCGAGGCCGATCAGCACCACGAAGGCGGTGATCGACACGAAGACCGGCTCGCCGAGCGCGAGGAGGCGCGGCGCGAGGGTGATCGAGAAGGCCGCGACGACGAGCGCGATGGCGAGGCGCGTCGCCGCGACCTCGACCCCGTGGATCAGACGGTCCATGCCCTTGATCTCGATCTCCACCGTCATCTTGCCCTGCTTCAGGCGCACCAGCATGAGGTGCACGAGCGTCGGCAGTTCGGAGACGGTGCCGAAGAGCCCCGCCCCCAGGGCTTCCACCTTCTTCTTGAGGCCGGCCCAGGAGAAGCGCGCCTGCAAGGTCTGCTGGACGGTGGGTCCGGCGGCGGTGAAGAGGTCGAAGTCTGGATCGAGCTGCCGCATCACCCCGTCGGCCGAGATCAGGGCCTTGAACAGGATCACGAGGTCGCTCGGCATGGCGAGGTCGTTCTCGCGCGCCATCGTCATGAAGTCGTTCAGCAAGCCGCCGAAATCCACGATCTTGCCGGCATGCCGGTGCACGAAGGTCTGGGCCGAGGTATCGAGCTTGGTGAGGTCGGGCGAGGTCGTGCCGCTCCAGTCGAGCAGCACCGCCATCAGCCCGTCCGCGTCCTGGCTTAGCATGGAGCCGATCATCATCATCAGCTGGTCGCGCCGGCGCTGTGACAGGCGGCCCACCATGCCGAAATCGATGAAGCCGATGCGGTTGCCCCGCAAGGCCATCAGGTTGCCCGGGTGCGGGTCCGCGTGGAACACCCCTTCGATCAAAGCCATGTGCAGAAAGGCGTTGGTTCCCCGCTTGGCGAGTTCCGCCTTGTCGTATCCCTGCGCGTCGAGCTGCGCCTGATCGTTGAGGAAGGTGCCGGGCAGGAACTCCTGGACGAGCACCCGCTCGGTGGTCCATTCCCAGTAGATCTTGGGAAAGACGATGTCGTCGTTGTCGACGAACTGCGCGGCGAGCCGCTCGCAGTTGCGCGCCTCGTTGGCGAGGTCGAGTTCGCCGTTGATCCCCAGCGCCAGTTGCCGCATCTGCTCCTGCGGCCTGTAGCGGCCCATCTCCTTCCATTCGCGCTCGACGACGCGCGCGCCATGCGCCATCAGCCGCAGGTCGGCCTCGATGACGCGCCGGAGGCCCGGCCGCAGCACCTTCACGACGACATCATCGCCGCTGTGCAGCCGCGCCCGGTAGACCTGGGCGATCGACGCCGATGCGATGGGAACCCGGTCGAATTCGGCAAAGATGTCTTCGGGCGGTCCGCCGAGATCCTCTTCGAGCTGCGGGCCGATCAGGTGCCAAGGCACCGGTGTGACCTGGCTATGGAGCTTGGAGAGCTCGTTGGTCCATTCGGGGCCGAGCAGATCCGACCGCGCCGCCATGATCTGGCCAAGCTTGATGAAGGTCGGTCCGAGCGCCTCGATGGCGCGCCGCACGCGCTGCGGCTGCGTCAGGCGGGCAACGCCCGGGTCGGGAACCCGTCGCGCCGCGATGCGTGCCACGAAGGACAGGCCCAGTTTCTCGAACACCTTCGTGAAGCCGTAGCCGAGCAGGACGCTGGCGATGACGAGGAGGCGGCGCCGGTCGCGCGTGGCCACGAAAGCGGTTTTCAGCATACGTCAGGACAAGGCCCCGGGGAGGACATGACGTCCGGGTCGGCGCGACGCGCCTGGTCCGGATGGAAGGGAAAGTGCGTATCACGGACCTGTGTTCCGATGGCGGCGAAGAGGCACGGAGAAATCGCCGCCGGGGCAGGCGCGCCGCATCCGTGCCGGTCCCACGCCGCCTTGCCGTGGCAAAGTCGTCGCCGCATTAAACGGCGATTAACCAAAGTTGGCTCCAATAGGCGTCAGCGGGCCAGCGAGGCTCCTGTCCAGGATGTTCGGCACGGCGCACGTCGCCGCTCGAGCGGATCGGAGCCCTTCCCGCCCCCCGCGCGGCGGCGGCGATCCCGCCGACCGCGGGGCCGATGGAACCATCCCGAAAGCGCGGCCAATGACTTACGCGACCGGCACGCCCTGCGACGTCCACAGCTATGACCTCCCCCGGTTGCCGCGCAGACAGCCCCGTGGCGCGACGACGTCCGGCTCCGTCGCGCTCGCCTGCGGCGTGCTGCTCGCCGCCGGCCTGTTCGATACCCGCCCGGCCGCCGGCCCCGGCATGGCCCGGGCGCCAGCCTCCCCGCCGGCAACCCTCGCGGCGTGGAACGCCAACGCTGCCCTGCTGGCCCCGGCGCCGCTTGCCGGCTTCTCGCCGGTTTCGCTCGCCCAAAGCGTTCCACGCGGATCGACCTTCGAATTCGCTCCGCCTTCTCCCGTGGCGAGCGCCGAGGCAGAGGCCGTCCCGGCGCCACCCCGGCCCGTCATTGCCCAATCGACGCCGGACATCCCCTTGCCGGCCGCCCGCCCGCCCGCGTTCCGCACGGCGATCCGGCAGATGCCGCTGCGCGTCGCCGGCCGCCGGGTCGGGCCGCAGAACCGTCCGGGCGCCTCACCGGAAACACCGCCGGACAACCGCTCATTCATCGAGAAGCTATTCGGCCTGCCGCAGCCCGCCGGGCCTGTTCTCGGCTATGCCGCACCCGAGCTCGACCTTTTTGGAACGGCGCGACGTCTGACGTCGAACCCGACGTCGTCCTACGACCGATGGACGGTCGTTTACGACATCTCCGCCCATACGGTCTACATGCCCGGCGGGGCGCGGCTGGAAGCGCATTCGGGGCTCGGCGACAAGCTGGACGACCCGCGTCACGTCGACGTGCAGGACCGCGGGGCTACGCCGCCGCAAATCTACGACCTTACGCTCCGCGAGCAGCTATTCCACGGCGTGCGGGCCTTGCGGCTCAACCCGGTCGGCGGCGGCGGCATCTACGGGCGCACCGGCTTGCTGGCCCATACCTACATGCTCGGTCCCAAGGGGGATTCGAACGGATGCGTGTCGTTCAGGAATTACGACGCGTTCCTGCAGGCGTACCAGGCAGGCGAGGTCAAACGTCTCGTCGTCGTCGCCCGTCTGAGCTGAACGCCGGGTCCACCGCCGGTCTTGCGCAAGGCTCTGCCGTACTATAGCTCCGGAACGTGTCGGACGCTCGGCCTTCTGGGCGTGGGCGTAACCCGTGGCGTGTTCCATGGGCAGACGTTCCGACCGGAGGATTCGTTGTCGCAGCCGAAGCCGATCCATTGGGCCAATCTCACGACCCTCTCCTGCGTGGCCGTCCTGGTCGGGACCGAGATGGTCGGCATGTCCTGGGCCGCCGGTTGGGCGCTCGGTGGCCTTTTCGGGCTCGCGCCTGCCATTGCCAAGACGGTCGAAGTGATCTTCGGGCTGCTGGGTTTCATCGCGCTCTATTATTTCATGCGCGCCGCGATCAAAGTGGAACCCATCCGGGGATAGGCTTTCCGTCATGAACGATATCGACCGCCGCTCCCTGCTGAAGGCGATGGCAGCCGCAACCGCCCTGGGCCTCGTCAGTGCGGAGCTGAGCCCTGCCGAGGCGCAGGCGGCGCTGCAGCTCGGCGCAGCGGAGCCCTTCAGCTTCGACCTCCTCAAGGCCAAGGCGAAAGCCATGGCGGCCCAGCCCTTCCAGCCGCCGATGCGGCCGGCGCCCGAGATCGTCGCCAAGCTCAACTACGAGCAATGGGGCAAGATCACCTTCAACACGGCCGAGGCCCTGTTCGCGGACGGGCCTGGCCGCTTCCCGGTGACGTTCTTCCACCTCGGGATGTTCTTCGCCAAATCCGTCGACATGCTCGTCGTGGCGGACGGCGAGTGCCGCGAGATCATCTACAGCCAGTCGATGTTCAATGTGCCGAGCGACAGCCCGGCCCGCCAGTTGCCCAAGGGCATCGGCTTCGCCGGCTTCCGCTTGCAGGAGCCGCGGGGCGCCAGCCTGGACTGGCGCAGGAACGATTGGGTGGCCTTCCTGGGGGCCTCGTATTTCAGGGCGATCGGCGAGCTCTACCAGTACGGCCAATCGGCACGCGGAATAGCGATCGACGTGGCGGTGGCCGGGCGGGACGAGGAGTTCCCGGATTTCACCAAGTTCTACATCGAGACCCCGGCGGGCGACAGCGACACGGTGGTCCTCTACGCGCTCCTCGACGGACCCTCGGTGACCGGCGCCTACCGATTCGCCATGACGCGCCACGCGGGCGTTTTGATGGACATCGACCATACGCTGCATCTGCGCAAGGACGTCTCCCGCCTCGGCATCGCCCCGCTGACGACCATGTACTGGTTCTCGGAAACCGTGAAGGACAAGGCGATCGACTGGCGCCCCGAGGTGCATGATTCGGACGGTCTCGCCATGTGGACCGGCTCGGGGGAACGGCTGTGGCGGGCGCTCAACAACCCCGAGCGGACCACCGCGTCGGCCTTTTCGGATCATTCCCCGAAAGGCTATGGCACGCTGCAGCGGGACCGCGTCTTCGACCATTACCTCGACGGCGTCTACTATGACCGCCGGCCCAGCGTCTGGGTCGAGCCGGAGGGCGACTGGGGCGCGGGCTCGGTGCAACTGGTCGAGATCCCCACCGACGACGAGATCCACGACAACGTGGTGGCCATGTGGGTGCCGGCCGAACCCGCCAGCGCCGGCAAGTCCTATGCCTACAAATACAAGATGCATTGGCTCGCGGACGAACCCTACCCGGCCCCCCTGGCGCGCTGCGTGGCGACCCGCCTGGGCCGGGGCGGGCAACCGGGTCAACCCCGCCCGCCGGGCGTGCGGAAGTTCATGGTGGAATTCCTGGGCGGGCCGCTGGAATCCCTGCCCTTCGGCGTCACACCGGAAGCCGATATCTGGATGTCGCGCGGAAAGCTCGGCTCCTACAAGCTGACCGAGGCGGTGCCGGATGGCGTCAGCGGGCACTGGCGCACGCAGTTCGACCTCATCGTCGATGGCAACGACCCCGTGGAACTGCGCCTCTTCCTCAAGAACGGCGGCCAGGTGCTGACAGAGAACTGGCTGTTCCAGTACCATCCTTTCTGACGGTTGCGGCTGGCCAAGCCGCGTCCCGACGCACCTGGGCATCGGGCGCATATCGGCTCCTGTCGCCCGGGGTTTGTTTCGGCCTCGAAGACCGTGGTCGCGCGTCAGAGCGGTTCGAGCAGGCCGAAGACACTCACGCATCCAATGACCGCCATGCCGAGCGCGACCTGGGTGAAGATGGCATGTCGGAGCGTGCGAAGGGCGGCCGACCGTCGGCGGCCCATGCCGGGAACCAGGATATACCGATTGACGAGGGCCAGCGCCGTCATCCCCAGCACGAGTGCGATCTTCGCGGCCAGCATGGCTTCGTAGGGGAAGCCCCATTTCACTGGCCATCGCCCGAGAACCAGCCAGGTGTCGACCGCCCCCGTCGCGATCACGAGGGCCACCGCCACGTGTCCGGCCGTCGAGAAGCGGCGCAAGGCGAGGCCCGCATCACGGCGGCGCGATGGATCGTCGAGCGCCCGCAGGATCGGCACGAGCGGCACAAGGGCGCCGAGCCAGGCCCCCCCGGCAAGAAGGTGAAGGACGTGGTTCAGCCGGTGCGCGGCGCCGAGCCAGCCCTCGTGCGTCGCGGCATGGCCGGTCAGCGCCAAGCTCGCCAGCAGGAGGCCGGACGCCGCCGCCGTGCCGCCCGGTTGGGACTGGGCCGGGAGGGTCAGGGTCGCGGCGAGCAGCAGGGCCGCCACGGCCTGCGCCTGCCATGCGCGGCCCACGCTGGTCTCGAACAGCACTGCCCCGACGGCCGCCGGATCGACGAGGTCGGCCCAGCCGTCGCCGATCGCCGCCGCCTCGATCGGCAGGATCGCGGCCGTCGCCCCGATCGCCGCGAGGGCAGCGCAGAGCCGGAACGTCCTCAGCCGGCGCGCCGTCTCATCCGCGAGGGCCCGCGGCACCAGGGTCGCGAGGTAGCCGAAGGCGCCCCAGAGCGACAGGGCGGCTCCGTCGTGGACGAAGCGGCACGCCGCCAGGGCCGCCTCGGGTCCGTTCACGGTTTGATGGTGAACGTGTACTTGCCGCTGGTCTTATGGCCGTCGGTGGAAAGCGCATGCCAGGTGACGGCGTAGGTGCCGCCCGCCAGGGTGCCGGGAAGCGGTACCACCAGCGTCGCGTCGCCGCCCGTACCAGGCGCCGCCGGGCCGGTCGTCACCGGCGTCTTGCCCGGTCCCGTCACGCAAACCCCGGTGAACTTCAGGTCGAGGCCTTCGGAGAAGGCCAGGTCGAGTTCCGAAGGCGCGGTGCTCACGACACCGTTGATCGGCGGCGTCGCGGACTTCAGGTGCGCGTGGGCCGAGGCCTGGTTAGCCGACGCCACGACGCCGGCGACCGCGAGCAAGAGAGGACGGAGAATCATGGTTACTCCTGTAAACTAGGGCAAGGGCGGCGGTTGGCCCGAGCCGTGGAGGCGCCTGAGCCCGGGTGCACATTTGGGCGGACGGCAGGCATCACGCCATATCGTGCCAAACGAAATCCAGCTTGGTTCACGGCTCCTTTGGAATGGATGCAATGGATTTCATCGCTTGCGCGCGGATCGACGCAAGGCGATGATCCGCGAGACCAAACGGTGCCCTCCATGACCAAAGTCCTCATCGCGCTCGCATTCGTGCTTCTTCCCTCGTTCGCCTTCGCGCATGTCGGCGTCGGCGACACCCATGGGATCGCGCATGGTTTTCTCCACCCGATCAGCGGCATCGATCATGTTTTGACCATGCTGGCCGTCGGCGTGTTCGCGGCTCACCTTGGCGGCCGTGCGAAGTGGTCGGTCCCGCTGTCCTTCGTCGGCACGATGGCTCTCGGCGGCGCGCTCGGGGCCGCGGGCGTCCCGGTTCCGTTTGTCGAGACCGGCATCGGACTGTCGGTCGTGGTCCTGGGCTTGATCGTGGCGTTGGGCCTCAATCCCCCGGTCGTGGTCGCAATGGCGCTCGTGGGGTTCTTCGCGATCTTCCACGGTCACGCGCACGGCGCCGAGATGCCCGAAACCGCATCGGGGCTCGCCTACGGGGCGGGGTTCATCCTCACAACCACCCTGCTGCATGTCGCGGGCGTCGGGCTTGGCGTCTTGATCGGCCAGGCCGGTCAAGACCGAGGGCGTCGCATCACGCAGGTCGCCGGCGGCGCCATGGCCGTCGCGGGCCTCGCCATCCTGGGCGGGGCGCTTTAGATCCTGTCGGGTCGAGCCTCGACGGAACCTTTTGCGGTACGGCGGAGGCGGCCGCCTCACTCATCCCGGCGTTCCGCTTCACCGGCCGACGCCGGGCACATGCGTGGTCTCATAGGCGAACCCCGCGTGGCGGCAGACCACCGGCAGCAGCCGTTCCAGGGCATGGAGCATCGTGCCGTCGATCGGCACCGGTTCCTCGGGGTAATCCGTCCAACCGAGCTCGAGGTCGAAGAGCGGCTTCAGCGCCCCCGGCCGGGCCCAGAACATGGTGCCGATGGGGAAATCGATGAAGCGCGGCACCGCCATGGCGGGATCCATCCGGGCCGCCAGCGCCACCGCGATGTCGCGATCGAGGCTCCAGCCCGTGAGGTTGGGGTCCTCCGGAAAAACAAGACCGAGCCTCGGGTCGGCCGCGAACCGCTGAAGGATGACGTCCATCACCGGGAATTTCGGTCCGAGCAGGTGCTGGAGCAGGAATTCGTGCCATTGCACGCCGAGATCCGTGCTCAGTCCCACGCTGGTTAGCGCCAAGCTGCGCTTGCCATGCACATGTCCGACGACGTCGTAAGCCTGCAGCCGCTCCGCGAACAGCGTCAGCATAGGACCGATGTCGCGGCCGCGATTGGGCGAGACCCGTACGTCGACCGGCGCGCCGGCGTAGCGGCGGAACCGCTCCTTGAGATGGTCGGCCTTGGCGTCCGACGTCGTGCTGATGAAGAGGTCGGGGGTCGAGGCGCTGGCCGCCATGGCCGAGAGAATGCCATCCGTCAGTTCGGGGTAGTGCAGATGGAGGTGCAACGCCGTGCGGAGCCGCGTCGGCCCCCGCTTGGCGGTGCGCTCCTCCATCACCGCGACATCATGGGACCAGAGGC
>CAXSEU010000068.1:0-1035 GCA_964236485.1 uncultured Lichenihabitans sp.
GCAATGCCTCGCCGTCGTCGGCCTTGCCGCCCGCGCATTGTTGAAGGTGTCTCGGCGCCGAGGTCTCTCTATCACTTGCGCCGACCTGTGTTCATCCCAGACAGCTTCTATCCAATCGAACAAGGCTTCTCGGCCTCATCGAAGAACTTTTAATGCACCGCTCGAGTATCCCTAAGCCTAGCTCCCGCACCGCAATTTCTTAAGTGTTCTTTTGTAGCAATCACACGACCGATTATGTCGCTCGCGCCGTCTGGGCTCGAAGCCGCGAGGGCAGCCGCCGCGGCGGGGGTGAGGAACGGCCTCATGCCCGGAGGCAGCGTCGGGCGATGCCTCGTGTCGATCCTGGCACACGTTCGGCAGTCGCTGTCTGCCGTGGCTTTCGGATGGGGCGGCGCATTGCGGCCGAGCGGCACCGCTGACGAATTTTTTGTATCGAAGTCGCAGCCTTTCTCGTCGTTGGCACGGAGAGGCTGCGAGGGAGAGCGGATCGACGCATCTAGTCCTGAACGATGGGAGTTTCGGCCAGAAGACGAGGATGGCCGATGCCTGACCTCGGGATGGAGTGACTTCGCATGGCGTTCGAGATCAGCGTAGGCCCGGCACAGCTGACGACAAACATCGCCGAAAGCGTGTACATCACGGAGCCCGATGGTCAGGTGCGCCACCCGAGCGAGCGGGGGCTGTTCTACCGCGATACGCGGCTGATCAGCGAATGGGGCCTCAAGGGCAACGGCGTCTCCTGGACTCCGCTCAGTTCCGCCGCAACCGCGCACTTCGCCGCGCAGGCGGTGCTGGTCAATCCCGCACTGAAGGCCGCCACGGGAGACATCGCGGCCGGCACGGTAAGCCTTACCATTTCGCGGCTGCTCGGTCTGGGCGGCTTGCGGGAGACGCTGACCCTTCACAACCACAACCGAGAGAAGGTGAACATCGCGCTCGCGATCTCGATCCGAAGCGACTTCGCAGACATCTTCGAGGTCAAGGCCCATGAGATCGTCCAGCGGGGCCGGACGGAAACGTCGTGGTCAGCGGACG
>CAXSEU010000068.1:1045-6877 GCA_964236485.1 uncultured Lichenihabitans sp.
CAACGGAACGTTCCGGCGCGGCATCCAGGTCGCGCCGGCCGATGGCAGTCCTCGTCCGAGCTACGCGAACGGCGCCCTGAACTTCGCGTTGGAACTCGAGCCGCAGGGAAGCTGGTCGGCCGACCTCGTCTACCGCTTCCTCGACGGCGACGCGACGGGCGAAGCCCCGAAGACCGCCTATCTGGACCTCGATCAGTCCGAGGAGAAGGCCGCGACCACACGCTGGCGTTCCGAGGCGATGCGGCTCGAAACGCCGCATGCCGATCTGCAGCAGATCTTCGAGCGTTCGGTCGACGACCTGTCCGCCCTCCGCCTGCCGATCGAGGGGACCGACCTCACGTCCTTCGTCCCGGCTGCCGGCATCCCATGGTTAGCGGCGCTGTTCGGCCGCGATACCCTGATCACGGCCATTCAGACGGTGCCGATCTACCCGGACTTCGCCCGCGGCACCTTGCAGGTGCTCGCAACCCACCAGGCAACGGGCACGGACGATGGACGCGACATGCAGCCTGGCAAGATCATGCACGAGTTGCGAAAAGGTGAACTCGCCCAGCTCGGGCTGAACCCCTTCCATCCCTATTATGGGACGGCGGATGCCACGGCGCTGTACCTTATCACGCTGCACCGGACGTGGCAGTTGACGGGCGACCGCGCGTTGCTCGACGAGCATATCGCGTCGGCCGAGCGCTGCCTAAGCTGGATCGATCGCTTCGGCGATCTCGATGGCGACGGGTTCCAGGAATACCGGCGGCTCGCCCCCGAGGGCGCCGAGAACCAGGGATGGAAGGATTCAGGCAACGCCATCCTGGACGAACACGGCGACGACGTCGAGGCACCGAAGGCCCTTTGCGAGCTGCAGGGCTACGTCTACGACGCGTGGCGGCGCATGGCCGAGGTGTATCGCATCCTCGGGCGGCAAGACGCCGCAAGCACCATGCTGGACAAGGCGACGCAGCTCCGTCGGCGTTTCAACGAGGCCTTCTGGGACGACACGACGGGCGCCTATGCCCTTTGCCTCGACGCCGGCAAGAGACGCGTCATGACGAACGCGTCCAACGCCGGGCAGCTGCTTTGGTCGGGGATCGTCCCGCCGGACCGTGCGGAACGGGTCGTCAGGCGCCTGATGGCAGACGACATGTGGAGCGGCTGGGGGGTGCGCACGCTGTCTTCCGAACACCCGGCTTACAACCCGCACGATTACCAGCTCGGCTCGGTCTGGCCGCATGACAACGGCCTCATCGCGATAGGCCTGGCGCAGTACGGTTACCACGCGGAGGCCGCACGGATCGCCAAGGGCATTATCGACGCGGGAAGCCGCTTCCTCTTGCATCGGCTGCCAGAGGTTTTTGCCGGCGTCCCTCGACGCGACACCCCGTTTCCGGTCCAGTACATGGGCGCCAACGTCCCGCAGGCCTGGGCGGCGGGCTCGATCTTCAGCCTGGTGCACGCCATGCTCGGCCTGTCGTGTGACGTGAGCGCATCCACGCTCTACGCCGATCCGCACCTGCCGGACTGGCTTCCCGAGGTCACGCTCCGCGATCTGCGGGTCGGACCGCGCAAGGTCGACCTGCGCGTCTGGCGTGAGGGCGATGCATCGCGCGTGGCGATCGTCGCCGGCGAGGGTGTGACGCTCGCGAGACGATCGCTCGCCGATAGCCTGGCCTTCGATTAGCCCGAGCGCCTTTTCTGCCTGGGGATATGGGTGCGGCTCCAGCGTCGCTCCGAATGTGTCGAAGCCACAGCCGTTTGCGCCGATCGGTCTCGAACGGAGAACCGGCTCCCTTCCTGCCGATTGACGTGCCAGCCACGGCGGCTTCCGCTTCGTAACGCTCCCGCGCGCCGGCGAACACGGCGCTCAGGATCGATGCGGGCCGCGCCCTGGTGCCGCGTAAGGGATCGAGAACCGGCGTCCGGGACCTTTCGCTCGCCGGGTACCCGATGCGCGTCAGTCCGATCGCGACGACAGAGCTCGATGAGTCGAGGAACACGCGCCGAGCGCTTTGCAAGGAGAACCACATGACCCTGAGCAACAAAACGAAACGTATCACCTGGAAGGAGCTGCTCGCCAAAGGAGAGCTGGTCCTGTTGCCGTCCGCCCATGACGGCCTCACGGCCAAGCTGATCCAACAGGCGGGGTTTTCGGCTTTTCAGGTCGGCGGGTTCTCCGTCGTCGGCGCCCGCTTCGGCCTTCCCGACATCGACCTCGCCCAGTTCGGTGAAATGGCCCAGACCGTGCGCGAGGTCCTGGCGGCATCGAACCTGCCCGTCATGGTGGATTGCGACGACTGCTACGGCGACGTCAAGAATGTCGCCCATGTGGTACGGTCCTACGAGATCATGGGGGTCTCGTCGATCTTCATCGAGGATCAGGTCGCCCCAAAGCGATGCGGCCACATGGCGGGCAAGCAGGTGATCCCTGTGGAACTGGCCGAGGACAAGATCGCCGCCGCGGCGGGCTGCCGCGAAACAGAACTGTTCATCGTGGCCCGCACGGACGCGCGGGCGCCGCTCGGCTTGGATGAAGCGCTCCGCCGCGGCGAGCGGTACTTCAAGGCCGGCGCCGACGGCCTGTTCGTCGAGGCCCCGCAGAACGAGAAGGAGGTCGAGCAGATCGCCGCGGCGTTCCGCGGCAAGCCGCTGGTGGTCAACATGCTCGAGGGCGGAGGCAAGACACCCCTGCTGCCCTTGCCCGAGATACACAAGCTGGGCTTCTCCATGGTCTTCTATCCGACGAGCCTCCTCTTCGTCATCACCAAGGCCATGCAAGAGGCCTTGCAGGACATCAAGGCCGGGCGCTACCCGGCGGGAGAAAAGGGCACGACCTTCGACGAGTACGAGCAGGCGGTCGGCCTGCAGGACTGGAAGCACATCGAAACGAAGTACATGAAGAACATCGAGACCAAACAGTCGACGAGTTCGCAAGAGCAGCCGCAGAGCGGTAAAGGCGAACGACTGTTCTAGCGAATGTCATGCTGTTGCCGACATCAGGCAGCTCAAAAAGGCGCGTGTCATGATATTTCTGACATGCGCAAAACCAACAAAGCATCTCATACTGTCGCAGGCGTGCACCAGCCGAGAAGATCGAGCCTATCAGGTATAAAGCGAAGCGCTCCTTCGAGCGATGTCCGAAAAGCTCCGAAGCGCTCACCGTCCGGTGACACGGGCGGCGGAGTTGCGCTGCTCCGCCACCACGTCGGCCGATCCGGTGTGGATGGTGGTTTCGACGGAAAAGCCGACCCGCAGCAGCTTCGCGAGCGGCTGGTTCGGGTTGACATCGATCTTGACCGGCAGCCGCTGCACGATCTTGGTGAAGTTGCCGGTGGCGTTGGTGGGGGCGATCGGCGCGTATGTGGCGCCCGAGGCCGGCGGGATGCCGTCCACCGTGCCGTCGAGGTCGATGTTGTAGGCGTCGACGTGGACGGTCACGTGTTGCCCGCTGCGCATATGGGCGAGATCCACCTCGCGGTAATTTGCCTCGATATAGACGCGATCGAGCGGCACGACGGTCATCAGCGTCGTGCCGGGCGACACGATGTCGCCCACCTGGATGGAGCGCTCGCCTACCATGCCGTCGACCGGCGAGAGAATCTGCGTGTAGCTCAGGTTCAGCTTGGCCTTTTCGAGCTCCGCCCTGTCGGCCATCACGGTCGCTTCGGCCGAGGATTTCTGCTGCTTCAGCACATCGAGCTGCTTCTTGGTCGCCTCGAGCTCCGCCTCCGCACTCTGCAGCGATGCCTTGTTCTCCTGCATCGTTGCGTCGGCCTGCTGATGCTGCTGGATCGTCCCCGCTCCCTTGACCGCCAGGTAGGTATAGCGGCCGGCCTCGACGCCCGAGAAGGCGAGCTTGGATTTGGCGGAGTCGACCGCGCCCTGCTGCTGATCGATCAGGAAGGGCTGACGTTGGATGTTGGCGTCGGCATAGCCGACCTGGGCGATGTCGCGATCGAGCTGAGCTTGCGCGGATTGAACGGCGGTTTCGTTATCGCGAGGGTCCAGCGTGGCGAGCACCTGCCCGACCTTGACGGAATCGTTGTTGTTGACGGGGATCGTCGCGATCTGGCCGGAAATGCGCGGGGCGACCGTGGCATAGTGGACCCTCACATAGGCATCATCGGTCCACACGTCCGGGCGAGGCCGGAATATGATCCACAGGACGACGGCCGCGAAGGCCGCGAGGAGCACGGCGGCCACGATGAAGGGCCAGCGCGGAAGCGGCTTGGATTTCTTTTCGTCCTTGCCCTCATCGCCTTTCTTGGGGTCATCGCCTTTCTTGGCCTCATCCCCCTTGTTTCCTTCCTTCCGGTCGTCGTGCTCGCCCGGTCTGGGATCCGGATCGAGGTCGCGCGGCCTGATCCAGTCCCGATCGGGCCCTTGTGGTTGTGCTTTCCGGCGGGAGACGTGGTCGAGCATCCCGGCGCTCACGACTTTGCGAACTCGATGCGCGGCGGCATCGTTCGGACCGGCAGCACAAGCAGGACGATCATCAGCACCACGGCTAGGCCGCCGAGGATCATGAAAGTGTCGTTGGAGGTGAGCACCGACGTTTGCAGTTCGACGGCCTGGCTCAGGGCTTGGAGTGCGCCTGGCGTGCGTTGTTGCCCGTCCGCCAGGAGCGGCGTCGGGTATTGGGCGAGCACACCGTTTCCCTGGATCGTGCGCCAGCGATCGAGGCCGATCTGGTCGACGATGTGGTCGTAATGGAAGGCGCCGCGCCAGCGCGTGATCAGCGCGGTGAGCCAGACGCCAACCGCCTCCGCGATCCCTCGCGGGACGTTCACCAGCGCGGACGCGAACGGACCCTCCTCGGCCTTCTTGATCGTGTTGGTGGACATCATGAGAAGGGGCATCACGACCATGGGCTGACCGACGGCCTGTAGACCCTGCGATAGGATGAACTGGTCGATGCTTCCGACGGATGTTTGCCGGGATGCGGCAATGCACGACGCGAGGATGAGGGAGAGGCCTATGAAGCTGACCGCGCGCGCGTCGGCCCAGCGCCGATCCAGCAGGACCGCCATCGCGGGCAGCATGACGAGCTGGGAGGCCGCGATGGCCAGCGTCAGCACGTTGGATTGCTGCGGCCGAAACCCCTGGACTTGTTGGAGGAAGGCGAGCGGCACCGTGGATCCGGACTGCGCGATGACGAGGAAGAGGAACAACCCGACGGCCCCATAGGCGAAGTTACGCCGACCGAGCAGTTGCAGCTTCAGGAACGGAAGGGGATGGAACCACTCGTTGACCAGCAGGGCCGGGATGGCGACCACGCTGACCAGGGCGAGCACCGAAATGAAGCGCGAGTCGAACCAGTTCAGCCGATCGCCCTGGTAGAGCATGGTGCTGAAGGCACCCATCCCGATCACCAGCAGCAGGACGCCCCGCCAGTCCAGCAGGTTGAAGCGCTGCAGTTGCGGCGGGTCCTGGGGCAGGCCGTACCAGACGAGGACGGCCGACAACGTGCACAGCGGCAGGGCCTCGAGGAACACGAATCGCCAGTCGACGACATCGACCCAGAACGCCCCAAGCGTCGACGCCAGCGCGGGGGTGAACGTCGCGGTCAGCGCATAGACCGCAAGACCATAGAGGCGGATGTCCGGTGTGAGGACGCGCAGGGCGGTCGTCATCAGCAGCGGGATGGTCAGCCCGCCCGCGAATCCCTGCAGCAACCGCAGGGCATAGATGCCTTCGATGTTGGGGCTGAACGGGATCAGCACGCTCGAGACGCAGCAAAGCGCCAGGACGAACAAGGTCCAGCGCCGCAACGTCAGGGTGATCGCCAGCCAGGGCGAGACCGCCATGCCGACGATCTCGGCCGAGGTGTAGAGGCTGGTGATC
>CAXSEU010000068.1:6887-11422 GCA_964236485.1 uncultured Lichenihabitans sp.
GGTTCCCGGGTCGGAGCTGATGCCGAGCGCACCGCGGATATCGGTGAGGGCCGCGGACGTGACCTGGTCGTTGAACTCCGACGCCATGGCGGCGACCAGCACCCCGCCGAGCCCCACCAACGGCCTTATCTCCATCCGACTCCCCTACGCAACACACAGAAGCGACGGCCGGGCGATCAGCGGCCATCCCGGCGAGGATCAGTCGCGAGGGCTTCTCGCCGACGCGCCCTCGAAGCGCACCGTACCGGCAACGTCGGTGGCGACATCGGCGCCGCCTCTGTCGAGGCGGAGCCGCACCGACCCACCTTCGCCCCGAGAGGAGACGCCCCTCACGGGCAAGCGGCGCAACGCCTTCCGGTAGGTGAGGCTCCGGGCGCGTCCGGCGAGGCGCGCATGGAAACCGATGCCGATCGGGTTCACGTCGACCTCGTCGTGCCATAGCTTTCTGTCCAGGATGGTATATGACTTGGCAGATACGATCGTGCCTTATCCGAGACCGTTTGTGTCGAAGTCAGGCGCCGGGCTCGGTCGAGCCGATGCCGGAACGAGGGGAGCGACACGTGCCGGGTTGCCGCACGGGCGAGGTGAGCGCGGGACCTCAGGCTCGCGTCGCGCCGCCAGAACGACGTGTTCCTGCGTGGGAGCCCGGTCACGCGGGCCGGACCTTGCGGGCCGTTCAAGACGAGCGGTGCTCCAGCAACCTTCGCCTGGATGCCTCCTGTTCTTCCGCCAAGCGTTCGCGAGCCGGCTCACGCGCCGCCGGCCACATCGACCGCCCGCGTTGCGGCGCCGCGACACTGTCCCCGGCCGCGGTTCCGAGTTCAACCGGATGAGTTCTTCGCTTCGGCAGATCCGGTACGTATGCTCCGTCGCCGAGTGCGGGTCCATCAGCGGCGCGTCGCGCGCGATGAGCGTATCGGCCTCCTCGATCGTCGCCGCGATCGACGGCGTGGAAGCCAGGCTCGCCATTCGGATCTTCGATCGGCGGCGGGCGACCGGCGTGCAGATCACGCCGGCCGGCCAGCGGTTCGTGGCGGCAGCCCGCCACCTCCTGGCGGCCGAGGCGGACTTCATTCGTGAGGTCGGCGAGTTGCAGGCGGGAACGCAGTCGATCCGGATCGGCTGCTTCGAGCCTTTCGGCGCGTTGTTCATGGCCGAAGGGTTGGCCCGTTTCAGGAAGGAGGCCGGTGCCACCGACGTGTCCGTCTTCGAGGGTAATCAGGTTCAGTTGTCCGAATGGCTCAGCCGAGGCGTCGTCGACGTGGTGATCGCCTACGACATCGGCCCCCGCTTTCCCGGCTACGCGACGCCGATCTGCCGCGTTCCGGCGCACGCGTTGGTGTCCTCCGACCATCCCCTGGCGGCCGCGGATCGCCTCTCGCTCAGGGATCTGGCGCCCCATCCCATGGTGCTCCTCGACCTGCCCTTGACCAATGGCTACGTGCTCTCGCTGTTCGAAGATCGAGGGTTGAAGCCCCGCGTCGGTTTTCGAGCGCGGTCCTATGCCACCGTCGGCAGCGCCGTCGCGGCCGGGTTCGGTTTCGCCGTCCTGAACATGCGGCCCCTGGATCGGACGAACTTGGACACCGACCATCTCATCCGCGTCCCCCTCGTCGACGCCGATCCGACGCCGATCCTGCAGATCGCCGATCTCTACGGCCCCTTGAAATCCCGGCAGTTCCAGATGTTGGAGCAGGTTTTCCTCGCCCTTTTCCGCGAAGGCGACCCCGAAAGGTTCGCCGTGGTGACGCCCGAACAGCGCCCGCTTCTGTTCGAAGTCTGAGGGCCCGTCGGCAAGGCGGCGCCCCAAGGCATCAAGGTCGGCCCCTCGTTCTTCGGGACGGCGCCTGCCTCCTTTCTCAGGCGAGGGACCTTTTTCGCCTCTCCCCCATTGCCCTGTCGCATCGGTCTCCAACACCGAAGCCGGCTAAGCTGTCGTTCTGACGATGCTTTGTGGGAACTCAACAGGAGCCCGGACATTGCCGCGCTATTTCTTCGATACGGACGATGGCGACGTTTACCGTCCCGACGTCGACGGCAAGGATCTGGCCGACCCGGGAGCTGCCCGAAGGGCGGCCCTGGAGACACTTCCGGATTTGGTGAACGAAAAAATGCCCGACGGCGACCAGCGATCCTTCGCGGTTACCGTAAAGGATGACCGCGGCAAGCCGGTTTACGTCGCAACGCTGTCGCTGCGCGGTCGCTGGATGTCCGACCACTCGGCGTAAGCGGGCGGCGGTCAGGCACGGCCTCCTATAGTTGCCCCTCGTTGCACATCGTCTCGGCCGAACGACGTGCCCTCGGCCCTTGCAGCCTAACCGGGGAGCCGCCGATTGGCTCCCTGCCGGCGTGGGGATCGCTAAGATCGGCACGAAGGCAGCTAAGAACGGTCGCGATTGTGCCGCCAGGCGCGGGGCGAGGCGCCAAGATGCTGGCGGAACATCCGCGCCAAATGCCCCGGATTGGCGCAGCCCACTTCCTGGGCTATCTCATGCAAGGGGCGGCGCGTGGTCTCGAGAAGGGCGCGGGCGCGCGCCAGCCGCTCGCGCAGGATATACTGGTGGGGGGACACGCCCGTCCGCAGGCGGAACGCCGTGAGGAAACGCCCGCGCGGCAGGCCGGCCACTTCGGCCATCCGCGCAAGCGAGACGGAGCGCGGCAACTCCGCATGGATGAGGTCGAGCACGCGACCGAGGCGTTCCGGACCCGCCTCCGGCGCGAGCCGCCGATCGGAGAAGCGGCTCACGGCGTGCAGGTGAAGGCTGGTCGCCAGCGTCTCCGCCGTGAGGGCGGCGAGCGAATCGGACTCCTGCCGCATGGCCGTCGCGAGCCGCTGCACGGCCGCCGAGACGAACGGATCTTCCGCGTTGACCCGCGTCTGCCAATCGAGACTCCTGCTGTCGTCCAACAGCTCGTTGGTCGCCTCCGGCTCGATGAACAGGGTGAGGAATGTCGTGCGACCATGCGACACATGGCTCTTCATGCGGCGCCCTGCCGGGTAGAAGGCTGCCGCCCCAGCGGTCTTGAGGCCGCGCCACGGGGCCGAGCCTTCGGCTTCTATGTCCACGGTCACCGGATCGCCCTTGATCCCGCCGACCAGGACGTGGGTCCCGAGGAGCAGGTCGGAACGCGCCGGCCCTTCCCTTTCGAACGTTTTGAGTTCCGCCCGTGTCAGGCCCCAATCGACGCGGTGATGGCCCGTACTTGGCGCGCCTTCGAACACCCGGATGACTTCGTTTTGAACCCTCGCCTGCATTTTCCGCCCCTCGGTAGACGTGCCCCACTCGAAACTCGCGGCTTGCGGAGCGTCAAGCCTCGTCCTGGCGCGGCATGCAGGCGTCTCCGGCCCTTGCGGCATTCCATTTCAGCCTTCCCCCCAGCCGGCCCTACCTGGGTCATCAGTGTCGGCTGGCGAACGCTCACGGTCACGGAATGATCGTAGCAAGCCGATGTACATCGTGACGCTGCCGCTGCGCGGGTGCCGGCCGCGCGATCACTCGGCATGAGCGGACGCCAATCGGCCGATGCGTCGACTGGTCAAACCGGCAGCGGGTTCAGCTTGCCACCCTGCACCGGGGCGTTGAAGGCCTGCAGGGTCATGGCGATCATGGTGTAGAAGCCGATATCGGCGACAAGCTCGATCATCAGGTCGAGGTCGAATATTTTCAGCGCGCGCTGGTAGGTTTCGTCCGAGAGCGTGTGGGTCTGGTTGAGTTCGCTCACGACGTCGAATGTCACCCTTTCGTCCTCCTGAAGGAACGGTGGCTCCCGGTAGTCCCGGATGGCCTCGATCACCCCGGCATCGAGGCCGGCGTCGAGCGCCGCCTGTTCGTGTGTCGACCACTCGTACTGCGCGGACCATTGGCGTGAGATCGCGAGGATCATCAATTCCACCAGTCGACCATCGAGCTTGCCGCGACGTCGAAGCTCTGTGCAGAGCTGACTTGCCTTGTCCGCGAGACCCGGCTTGTGCAGCCAAATGGCAAACAGCCCCTCGAGCAGGCCTCCGTGGGCAGATGTGATTTCGTCTTGCAAGCGTTTCTGATCGGGCGTCAACGCCGCAAAATCCAGTTCGGGCACGCGGCTCATTTCCTATGCTCCTGTCGTTGGATGCGCGCGGGCCGCCCTGACCCACTTTCAGCAGCTATGCGGCGCATGCAACTCCCGTGGGTGCATGGCCTTCGAGCCCGTCGGACAGACATGAAGCGCGGCTTCGGCATTGTCCGTCAGGCGAAAATGTCTAGAGGTAGGCATGTCCGCGAAGGCATGACCCTCGCCGGTTTGGCGACATCCATCGACAGCGCATCATCTTGCCGGCATGGCACGGCCGACCGGATGTGCCTCGGCTGTGCGCGCGTATCCCCTCCGCCTTGTCCTCGCATCTCGGATTCCTGGTGCGGCAAACGAGCGCACGTCAGCGCCTTGCAGAGGCTAACCTGGCATCAGCGGGTTTGCTCCATGCCGGCCCGTAGATCGCCAAGATCGGCATGAAGGCAGCTAAGAACGATCCCGATTGTGCCGCCAAGCACGGGGCG
>CAXSEU010000069.1:0-4749 GCA_964236485.1 uncultured Lichenihabitans sp.
CGATTCACACTGCAAACCCACCGCCCGTATCTCGACGAGGACATCCGGATCGCCCATCCAACCGCCCAGCGACCAGCCGACCCAAGTGAATTGGTGAAACCAGCCGGAGATGACCGCGGCACTGCGCTGGAACAGCGCCAGGTCCATGTCGCGGTGGGCGCCCGAGTTACGCTGGTCCACGAGGCCCGGCTTGGGCGTGAGCATGAGTTCTACGACGAGAGCGCGTTCCGAGAGGTCGGCGACCTCCGCGGCACCGGCGCCAAACTGGCCCAGCATGGCTAAAGCGTGCCGACCTGGACCGAGCCCGGTCGCATCGGTGCGAACCTTAGCAAGCGCTGTCATGGTGCCCTTCCATGAGGGTGCCGATGGTGGCCAGAAGGAGGTCGAGGGGATGTCGCTGCGCCCGGGCACACTCGCGGGCCGGGCGCGAACACACCAAGCAGCGCCTCGGCGGAAGACCGAACGCGCTACGCGACAGGGCCTTCATTCCAGGCGAAAACACGTCTAAGTCCCAGAGGCGTCCGATGGGCGAAGCCTCCTCGAGCTCAACGGCCGCTCTCTTCAGCACGGCGGGGTCGGCATCGATTACCTGGTAGGCTTCCGGACCGCTCGGCGGCGAGTAACGCTCCCGTGCCAGAACGGGCCAGTTCCTGTGTTCACAAAGCTCATCCAGGCAAGCCGCACCCTCACCGAGGCTCCGACGTGTCCAGGGATTGTTCTTGACCGGCCCGGGCATCACGATCGTCAAGCATACGAGGGATGCCTCGTGGCGGCGAAGCAACGCCGCCTGCCTTCTGGCGCGCCGCTCGCGAGATGCGAGCAGGTCGTCGAAACTCAGCGCGCCCGGGTCGTTTTCCTCTGCCGCCACGGCGCCCCTCAACCCCCGTCGGCGACTTGGCGAACAACGTCGATGACCGTCCCATCGCGGTATCGGACGACACCGACGATGCGATCCAGGAACTTGAGGGCCTCAGGCTTTCCCGTCAGACCGATGGCCTTCTCGTGCAAGTCCTGGATGTCGACCAGGGGCAGTCCGGCATCACGCAGCGTCTTGGCCAGCTCCGGGCGGGCCGGGTTGACGGCAACGCCTTGGTCGGTCACCAGGACGTCGATTGACTCGCCCGGCGAGATGACCGTGGTGACCTTCTCCACCACTGTCGGAATGCGGCCGCGCACGAGCGGGGCTACGATGATCGTCAGGTTCGCGCCTGCCGCGACATCGCAATGTCCGCCGGATGCGCCTCGCAACACGCCATCCGATCCAGTGATGACGTTGACGTTGAAGCTGGTGTCGATCTCGAGCGCTGCCAGGACGACCACATCGATGCGGTCCACATAGGCACCCTTGCCGGTGCCGTTCGCATACTCGTCGGCCGAAATTTCGATGTGCTTGGCGCCGTGACGAAGCGACTCGGCCGCGTCGCTGTCGAAGGACTGCACGTCGATGATGGTCTTGACCAGACCTTTGTTGTACAGCCTGGCTATGCCGCCGGTGATGCCGCCAAGAGCGAAGCTCGCCGTGATGCCCTTGCGAGACATCCTCTCCTCGAGGAACTGCACAGCTGCGATGGACGACGCGCCCGAACCGGTCTGCAGCGAAAAGCCATCGTTGAAGAGACCCGAGTGCTCGACGACATCGGCAGCCAGGCTGGCGATCAGCAGTTCACGTGGGTTCTTGGTGGTTCGCGCAGCCCCCTGGCTGATGAGCTTTGGATCACCCACCTCCTTCACGGCTACGACGAAATCCACCCGGTCCTGCGAAATGCTTGCGGGCTGGCTTGGGAACGGCAGGATGTCCTCCGTCAATAGCACCACCGTCCGGGCGAACTCGGCATCGACCTTGGCGTATCCGAGCGAACCGCAGATGAGTTTGCCCTGCGACCCGCTGGCGTTGCCGAACTCGTCGCAGCAGGATACGCCGAGGAAGGCCACGTCGATCGACAGTTCGCCTCTCTGCAGCAGGTTGACCCGGCCACCGTGCGAGTGAATCTGCACCGGCTTGGCAAGTAAGCCATTGGACACGGCCTCCCCAAGACGGCCTCGCAGACCCGACGTGTAGATCTGCGTGATGACGCCCGAGCGGATATGCTCGACGAGCGGGTCGTGGCAATTGAGAAGCGAGCTGGAGGCGAGCGTCAGCCCCCTGAACCCCATCGTCGCGAGGAGGTCCACGACCTGGTTGATGACCTTGTCGCCCTCGCGGAACGCGTGATGGAACGAGATCGTCATGCCGTCGCGCAGGCCGGAGCGCCTGACCGCTTCCTCCAGCGAGCTGCAGACCTTGTGATGCAGCTTCGTCTCGTCATTGGCAAGGTTGGGCAGGTTCGCCGAGACGCCGGCGAAAGCCTTCAGCTTGGCTAAGGCGGGATCCTGTTTGCCCAGTTCCGCAACGATGTCGGTCATGCTACCCCCGGATTCATGCGGCCTCGGCGCGCTGGACGACCATCTCCGCCTGGGCGATCACGGGCGGATCGACCATCTTGCCGTCAAGGGAGGTCACGCCCAATCCTTGCCGCTTGGCCTTCTCGGCCGCCTGCATCACCCGTTTGGCATAGGCCAACTCCTCGGCGCTGGGCGCGTAAGCCTTGTGCAACGGACCGACCTGACGGGGATGGATCAGCGACTTGCCGTTGAAGCCCAGGTTCTTGGCAATCGCCACCTCGCGCAAGAAGCCGTCCATGTCGTTCACGTCGCCATATGCGACATCGAACGCATCGATGTGGGCGGCACGGGCCGCGTGCAGGACCGCGGCGCGCGCATAGAACATCTCGGGTTCGGATCCGCTGCTGCGCTGGGTCTGCATATCGACCAGGTAGTCGAACCCGGCCAGGGCGATGGCGATCATGCGTGGCGAGGCCTGGGTGATGCCGACCGCGTTGACCACGCCCGAAGCCGACTCGATGGCGGCCATCACCCGGATCTTCCCGGCGGGAAGGCCGCACGCCTTTTCGAAACGGGTCACATGCTGGTCGAGCAGTTCGATATCCGCCGCTGTCTCGGTCTTCGGCAGACGGATGATGTCGGCACCGCCACGCACGGCCATCTCAAGGTCCTTGAGCCCGTAATCGGTGTTCAACTCGTTGACGCGAACGACCTTCTCGATCGCCCGGTAGGCCGGGTGGCGCAGCGCCTGGTAGACCAGCAGCCGGGCGCTGTCCTTCTCGCGCGGCGACACCGCGTCCTCCAGGTCGAACATCACCGAGTCCGGCTTGAACACGAATGATGTGCTCAGCATGCCGGCGGCGTCGCCCGGCACAAAAAGCATGCTTCGGCGCAGTTTCATGCGAGCACCGCCCAGTCGAGCTCCGAGGAGCCGGCACCGCGCAGCAAGGCTGCCTGCACCCGCGCCTTGACGACACAGTCGAGTGCGCCCTTGTCTGAAATGACGAGCGTCGCTGCGCTGACCTTCAATGCGTCAAGGGTCTGCATGACGGTTGCACGGATCTGCCCGCCAAACTGCTTCATGACCTCGCTTTGGATGTGCACGGTCAGCGTGCCGTCCGTGCTTGGCGACACCTTGACCAGCAGGTCGCTCGACTCGAGCGTGCCGGCACTCGCGTTATTGACGATGTCCATGCTCCGCTGTCTCCTAGCCGTTTTCTCGAGGATGGGCCGCCTGAGCTTTCAGGAACTCGAGCGTCGCTGGCGGAACCAGCGCCTCGATGGCACTCATGTTTCGTTCAGCGAACAGTTCACGCACCTTGGACGCAGAGACAGGCGCGTCATCGACTGCCAGCCGATCGATGACGATCGTCTCGATCGGCGGCGCTGAAGACGGCGCATCGGACAGCCAACGCTTCATGGAAACGTTGTAAGCGCTGGTTGTCCGGTCCAGAGGCTCGGTGCCGACGAAGCGACGGTTGATGCCGAGTGCGGGCGCGATATGTTCGCGGAACATCAGCAGGTCGATGCCGGCAAAGCTGCTCTCGATGGCCGGCTTCGCCTTGAGAAAGTACCCGGGAAAGGTTTCTCGCGAGATGATGTACTTCGACCCCTGGTGCACGGTGGCGTTGCCGATATCGGCCAGTCCCTCGGACACGAGCTTGAAACGGTCGTCGTAGGAGAACTCCGAGACGTCCTCCTTGACCACGAAAACGTGAAGCCAGTCGCATTGTTCAGCTGCACGCTCGACCAGATAGCGGTGCCCGCGCGTGAACGGGTTGGCATTCAGAACGACGCCGCCCACCCGGTTGCCAGGGTGGCGCTCCTTGGCCAGACCATCGCAATACGTCTGCAGGGCGGCAGGATTGTTCTCCATCAGGGTGATGGTGTCGGGGATTTCGGCAAGCGGGAAAAAGGCCCAGCCACGGAACAGCGGCACATTGTCGGGCCGACAATAAAGGAACAGGTCGTGGTAGCCGGCGTCGGCGGCCATCTTCAGCACCTCGCTGCCCAGGCTCAAGCTGACCGAGTTGCCCTGAGAGCCGGGTGCGACGGCCACGTCCTTGACCACGTCGCGATCGAGCCCAGCGCAGCCGACGAGGCGGCCGTTCTCCCGGCAGACGACGAAGGTGTGGATGTCATCCTCGAGGTCGAGTCCATTCTCACTCAGCAACTGCTCGATTTCGGCTTTGCCGTCGGGCGACGTGCGCAAGTCGACCGTGTGAAACTCCAGGTTCATGGTCTCCGGCTTGAGGTCAGCTCCGGGTGGCTCGTCCGTCATGAAGCCCTCTGCTCCGCACTGCCTGCCCTTGGGGAAGCCGTGGTTGAATCGCGAGGCTCGGTCAGCACGTGAACGTCAGGCCGAGC
>CAXSEU010000069.1:4759-5708 GCA_964236485.1 uncultured Lichenihabitans sp.
TCAGCTCCGGGTGGCTCGTCCGTCATGAAGCCCTCTGCTCCGCACTGCCTGCCCCCATGAGGAAGCCGGGCTCAAAATCGCGAGGCTCGATCAGCGCGTAAACGTCAGGCCGAGCCGTTGTCACCAGAGTTTCGCGTCCGCGATGAGCTTCGGCAAGTCCCACTTCAGCAGACGCCGCACAGTTGGGCAATTTCTCACAAAGGGGAGCAACTTCGTCCAATTGGCACCGGATATCACCCCATTGTGCTTGCCAGACCGAGTATTCCGCAGTCGTGTTCTCGGGCGGCTCGGGTGTCTTTCTTCCGGCCGCTATCGATCGGCCAGGGAAGGTGCCGCAGGCCAAGCAAGCTACTACGCCGGCCGCGAGGAGACGAACATGGGTGGCAGCAGGCGGCAAAGGTGGCGCGAGCCTTCGATGATGGCGAGAGACTGGCAGGCTGCCTCCTGCGGCGCAGGAACGCTCGTATGATACAGACCATCGTCAGCGCGCTGCTTCCTATCGTCATCACACTGCTTCTTGGGGCCTTTGCAGGCTGGCAGCACGATGAGGACCAGAAGGCCGCGGGCGCCCTCAATACCATGGTCCTGCACTACGCCCTGCTGCTGACCTTGTTCACCGGCACGGTCGCGACATCCCGTGAGATTCTTCTCGCTCAAGGGCCGCTCGCGCTGATCCTGCTGGTCGGCATGGTCGTCCCGTTCGCGCTGGGCTGCCTGGTGGCGCGATATGGCCTGGGGCGTCCTCTCAACGTCGCGGCGCTGCGCGCAATGGGCTTCGGGCTGCCGGCAATTCCGTTTACCGGTATCGCGATATTGACCCCGCTTATAGGCCAGCAAGCGGTGCTCGTCGTCGCGGTCGGTTCCTGCGTCATCAACATCATCATCGTGCCGGCCACCCTGCTGCTCCTCGAGTCAGGCGGGCCGAAGCGCGGCGGTGACGGGACCAAGG
>CAXSEU010000069.1:5718-7429 GCA_964236485.1 uncultured Lichenihabitans sp.
GGAGGGGCGAACATCTTACGGGACCAAGGATGGTGAGGGCGACGACCATGACGGCGACGACCAGGCCTCGAACCCGGCCCCGAGCGCGCTCTCGGTGCTGGGCAACGCGATGACGCAGCCCATAGTGGTGGCCCCGGTGCTCGGCCTGATCGCCGTTCTGTGTGGCTTGCACGTGCCCGCACTCGTGCTGGACGGCTTCAAGTTATTGGCCGCCTCGGTGGCCGGCGTGGCGCTCTTCGCGAGCGGCCTGGTGCTGCAAGGCCAGAAGCCGGTGTTCTCGATACCGTCTTTGGTCCTGACCGCCTCGCGCAACCTCCTCATCCCCGGCGTGGTTTACATGAGCCTCCTGGCGCTCAGGGTAGACCACGGGCTCGTCAAGGCGGCGGTGCTCGCCCTGGCGTTGCCGGCGGGGCCCATGCAGGTCACGCTCGCCCTTCGCTACGGGTGCGACCAACAGGTGCAGGCGTCCTACCTGCTGTTTTCCAATTTGCTGAGCATCGGCACGCTCGCATTGCTCATCATGCTTCTTGGCTGAATCCCTGTGCGCGGGAGATCCGGCCACTTCGGTTGTTCTTACCCCTGAGGTGAAGCTGGCGCTCGGCCAACGTGATGGCCATAGGACCAGGAGGGGGATCAGCGTTGCGATCGAGGCAGGCGCGTGCCAGGATCGCGCCACTTGAACAGGAGGGCGTTCCGCAACGGTGTGGAGGCGTGGTGGGATCTTAAAGGTGAGCTAAGCCGCTTTGCCGGCGGTGATGCGAACAAAGATAGGCCCGACCGCCGGCCCGAGGTTATTTTGCTTCGTGGAGACCGCGATTCATGAGGATACGCTGGCCACAAAACGCAACGGTGCGGTGGATCGGCGCGGTCGTACTGGCATGCCACACTGCCTCGATGAGCAAGGCGTTGGCCGACGAGACCACGTCGCGCGAAATCCAGCAGCTCCGGGCCATCGTGCTGGCTCAGCAAGCCCTGATGCGGCAGCAGAACGCGGCGATGCAGGCCCAGGGAAGGATGCTTGACGGCGTGCGGCGACGGCTGGCCAACCTCGAGGCGCGCCAACAGCGGCCGCAGGCATCCAAATCCGCCCAAACACGGCCCGTCGTTCCCGGAAGCCTCGCCGTTGGCCCGGTGGGCTCGGTGCCGAGGCCCGGACAGACCAACGTCGCCGTCACCCAAAATCCTGGAAACCTGCCCGGCCGTTCCGCGGTACCACCCTATACGGTGGCCATCATCCATCCCACCGGCAGCGTGCCGCCGTCGCCCGCGGCCGCGGTCTCCTCGGGTGGCGAACGTGTTCAGGTGTCTGTATCCGGCCAGGTCAATCGCATGATGCTCTACGGCAACGATGGCCGCAACTCGGCGGTGCGCAACGTCGACAACGAGAATTCGTCCACCCGTCTGCGTGTCGTCGGCGAAGCCGAGATATCGGCCCACCAGGCAGCTGGCATCAACATCGAGACGGAACTTCGACCCAACCCATCGTCCTCCACTCCTCTCACACAAAATCTGCCGCAACCAGCGTCGTCCGCAACCTATACCGTTCGCCAAGCTGAACTCTACTTCCGAGACCTGCGCTACGGAGAGGTCCGCCTCGGGTACGGCAGCACGGCCTCGTACCTGACGACCGAGGTGGACCTCTCCGGCACCGCGGTCGCTTCCTACGTCAGCGTTGCCGACTTCGATGGTGGATTTGCTTTCCGGCAGCACC
>CAXSEU010000069.1:7439-11418 GCA_964236485.1 uncultured Lichenihabitans sp.
GCTGCCGGAGGCACCTTCGTCAGCTCGCCGGCCGGCGCGTACGGACCGCCGGTGGGCTCGATGTTCTTCTTTTACGGCGGGCTCGTGCGGGACGATCGCATTCGCTACGACTCCCCGGTTTTCGATGGTTTCCAGGCATCCGCCTCCTTGGTTGATGGCGGGGCCTTCGATGCGGCGTTGCGATACGCAGGGCAGTTCAGGGGCAACCAGTTCGCGGCCGCGGCCGCTTTCGCCGATGCGGATGCGCGTTCTCACATTCCCGTCGGCAACGCCACCGGCTTTCCGGGGGCCGCCAGCAATCTTTATGGCTACGCCGGTGTTCCGACCGGAGCAGACGGAACCGCGGATCTCGCCGCGCCCGTATCGCCGAACGCGGGGGACGTTTCAGCGAACGGCAGCAAGCAGGTTGACGGTTCGGCATCATTGTTGCTGGAAAACGGGCTGAACTTCACGCTGGCGGGGGGCTGGCGTGATGTGCGTTACCTCGATCCGCAAGGACACGCTCTCAATCCGACGTTTCTATACGGGAAGTTGGGATATCGACTGGAATTGTTCCCCGGGGTCGGCGTCTCGGCGGTCTCCATCGACTTTGCACAAAATGAGGATCTGCAATTCGCAGGGGACAGGGCGCGAGCCTACGGCGTCCAATTTGTGCAAAACATCGACTCGGCCGCGACGGAGCTGTTCCTCGGTGCAAAGCTGGAAACCCTCCAGCGACGGTATGCAACCTATAACGACATCATGACGGGCGCTGCCGGCGCGCGCGTTAGGTTTTGACCATGCGCCCCGCAATGACGCCCAGGACGATCAGGACGATCAGCACTCCGACTGTCATTATGCTTCTCCTCGGGGGCTGCGGGTTACGCCCCGCTCCATTCCCCTCGCCAGCATCCGAGCTCGGCAGGCGTCCTGGTTTGGTCACCGGTGAAACCGGCAAAGCTATCGTGTTTCAGAGATGAGGCAACGTGGCCGGATTGCCTCATCTGCAAGCTTACTCTCTCGTGCACCGACTTCATGCGAAGCTTCGCCTGAAGCCATTCGGGGTGACGCCAACGGTATCCTTGAACGCCCGACATAACGAGCTGCCCTCTCGAAAGCCGCACGCGACAGCGATTTCGGAGAGCGACATGCGTGTGGTCGTGAGCAGCTTTTTAGCCCGCTCCACTCTGAGCTTGCGCAAATGCCGGTGCGGGGAACTTCCGGTGCTCTTTTGAAATGCACGAATGAAATGGTAAGGGCTAAGCGACACCTGCGACGCAAGTTGGTCGATCGTCAAATTCTCGGCAATACCACTCTCTATTGACTCGATCGCCCGCTTCAACTGCCATCCGGATAAACCTCCCTTGACGATGGGGGCGCTCCCCTGTCCGTAATGTTTCGATACGTGAACGAGTGAAGCCAGCAAGAGGTAGCCGATCTCGAGGCTGCTCGAATGCTCCGGTTCCTTCAGCAAGGGTGTAAGTTGCATGGCGACGCCCGCCATCCAGCCATCAACGTGGCTATCGGGAGGAGACCGCAGCCCACCACAGCGCAAGCCCAACTGTCTGTAGACCAGCGGCTCGACGTAGATCAGCAACGACGTCAATGAACCGGAGGTGGAGGCATAGCTGGTCTTGACGCCCGCTCCAGGAGGCGACGTACGAAGACTGCCGATCCGGGTCGGGCCATGGGTCATCAGTTTGCCATCCTGCCACATTCTGTGATCGGTTGCCGGCTCGAGCGAGACGCGAACAACATCGTACTTGTGTTGCACGTCGAACAGTTGATCGGCCCGCGCGACATGCCACAGGGAGACACTGAGGTCGTGGTTGGCAAGTGGCCGGCGCCCGGTGATCGGCTTGAGGTCTTCACCCCTCCGTTCTCCTGGCCGGAATCCTGTAGCTTGAACAACACGTTCTACACCGTGCTCTGGCAGACTCCTTTGGTCCGTCCAACAACCGGAAGGTCGCTGATGAATGACGGATGGCGGCAAAGCCGTTTCAGCGCGGCTCCACTGATCCTTGAGGGCGCTCATTTCCAGACACCTAAGCTTGCGTTCGCCGGTTGCAGGCCGGCCACGGAGTCCTCCTCTTCAGAAGAGAGGAGATGCGATGCGGCTCGGGCCCGCATCGGCGGAGTCGGTCTTGGACCTCGCTCCGAAAAAATTACCCGGCGAGGTTGGGCTGGTCTACGACCGCGGGTCCAAGGGATAGGAAAGGCCGTGACTTCGACAGATTTGGCTTCTGCGCCGCGTCCCCCTTTGTCGGTCACGGTTCCGAGGCGATGCGCTACGGCGTCGCGATCGCGCAACGGCTCGACCCGCTCCTGGCGATCGCGTCTCCATTCTGGTCGATGACCCGACTGGCGCCGGTGATGCTGTTGCCGGTATGCGCCGGCTAAACCGCTGCCAATGGTTGACGGGCATCTCCCCTTGCCGGCGCCCGGACGAAGCTCCTGTGCGGGCGCGGATCGATGCGTGCGCGCCGGAAATCGTGCCTTGCCGGCCTGTGAAACGTCCAAAGCCGGGGGACAGGTCAGGAAGGTTTCGAAACCCCGGATCAGCTCGACTGTTTGACGAAGGGCACGGCCACGTCCGCCCCCACGATCACGTAGGCGCGCCGCCAGGGCTGGTCGTCCATGAGCCGCCAGCTGTGGCCGCTGCCCGTGGTGTCCTCGGCCAGCAGGATGTCGCCCGGATTGATGATGAACGTCGCCCCCGTCGCGGTCTCGAATTCGAGGGTGCCGGTGAGTGTGATGACGAACTGGCGGGTGGGTGCATCATGGGGCGCAAAGGTCCCGCCGGATTTCGTCTCACGATAGGAGATGCTGGACGCCGAGACTTTGTCGCTGAGAACGTCCCCACGCTCCCCTTTAGGCAGATCCACCAACCCCTCCTCGAAGAGGGAATGGCCATCGTCGCCGGTCCATATGCGCACACAGCGGATCATGATGTTGGCCCTTGCTTGAGTAAGTTCTCAGCCGCGCGGCCATAGGTCGGCGCGACTGGCGGCGCTCAAACGAGCTGCGCCTGGCCGTTGCCGAATGACCAATCCTCCGGTCCGACTTCGACGAGGCTGATCGTGACGTCCTCGCGGCGCAGGCCCACGCGGGCATGAAGTTCATCGGCGAGCACCTTGTAGAAGCGGGCCTTGGTGGCGACGTCGCGCCCGCGATTGAGGGTGACCTGGATGATCATCGCCTCGGGCGAGCGCTCGATGGCAAGATAGGCCGGATCGATCGAGAGGCAGCCGGGCGCATGCTCGGTGACGACCTGAAAGCGCTCGTCGAGCGGAACGTTCAAGGCGCTGCGCATGGCGGACTGGACGGACTCGGCGACCGCCGCGCGATAGCTGGACGTTTTGCCGGCGGGCAGGTCAATGCGAACGAGCGGCATGGGCCATCTTCCGTGAAAGGGCGCATCCTGGAACGCCAAGTGAACCTGTCGGCCCGATCTTGTCGAGCCACGCGCCGGTCGGCAGCTCATCTGAAGAAGCCGGAGAGGGTGTTGCTCCGGACGAGGTCGACGAGTTCGCTGCCGCGTCCGTTCAGCACGGCCTTGACGGTCCAGAGGCCGAAGCCCTTCGCCTCGGCGAGGGTGATCTTGGGCGGCATGGCGAGCTCCTGCCGGTTGGTGACGACGTCCAGCAGCGCCGGGCCGGGATGGGCCAGGGCCTCGCGCAGCGCCCCGGCGAGATCGGCCGGGTCCTCGACGCGGGCCGCGTGCACGCCCATGGCGCGGGCCATGGCGGCGAAGTCGGGGTTCTGCAGGTCGACGCCGAACTCGAGAAAGCCGGTGGCCTTCATCTCCAGTTCGACGAAGCCGAGCGCCCCGTTGTTGAAGATGACCACCTTGACCGGGAGCTTGAGCTGCACGAGCGAGATGAAGTCGCCCATCAGCATGGCGAAGCCGCCATCGCCCGACAGCGAGATCACCTGCCGGTCCGCGTCGATCGCCTGCGCCCCCATGGCCATCGGCATGGCATTGGCCATGGAGCCGTGC
>CAXSEU010000070.1:0-7653 GCA_964236485.1 uncultured Lichenihabitans sp.
TGCGGAGGAGCTCGCGGGCCACGCCTCGCAGCCGGATGATCGCGATACGGGTTTCCGCGTTGGCGTCGGTCAGCATGGGCCGCCAGCCCTGGGTCCTCCTCGAAAAGCTTGCCCCTTCGAAAAGTGCTTTAACCTCCGTCGCCCGTGCGAGCTTGTAGCGTGCCGTCTCCCGCTTCAGCGCAGCCGATGGAGAAACCGCCGCGATGGTTCGCTCGAGCCACTGAGGCATCAGAAGCCGCCGCTGTACGCCACGACGGTTCGCCGGCCGACAGGCCGGATGCCGAGCTGCGTGCCAATATCGTCGCGGATGCGGTAAAGCTCGGCCATAGACCGAAACTCGGTGCTCTTTCCGTCGTATGACCCTCGCGTCAGCCCGGACGCGATGATGGTCTGGATTTGCGCATACTGACTTTGCAGCACGAGGATCTCGGCAAGGGTCGGCATAGGCTACCGTCCCTTTCTCGGGTCCAGCTCAGAGGTCGGCTCGGTGCGCCAGTTCGGCTCCCCGAAACGCTGCTCGGGATCGGCATAGACGAACGGCGAGACAGGGCGCTCCTGCCCTTCGCCTGGCGCCGTGGGTGCGATCGGCGGCACGTCCACGATGATCACCGCCTGATCGGGCATCAGACCTTGGCCTTATCGCCTGATGCGGCCACGGTGGCGGGCGCAACGGCGGTGGGCGCCATCGGGGCGCTGGTCGGTACCGTGGCCTTCGGCGGCACATAGGGAGCGTCCGTCTGGTCCTTTTTCCCGGCGTCGTGTGTCGGACGCGAGTTCAGCGGCAGTTCCGTGGCGGCCTCGACCGAACCGGCTTGAGACAGGTTCACCAGCCGGACGTTCTGCCCGTCCTGGCCGGGCTTCCCGACCGAAGAGACGACGCCCATGACATCGTTTACTCGAGAAACGAGTTCACCCTTGGAAAGCGCTTCCTGAACGACGGCATCGGGCAGGAACTCGGCTGGCAGAACAAGGTTGGTGCCGCTCCGGTCGTTCTCAGCATTCGGATAGGTCCAGACGCCGCTGCGCTTGATGAGGACACCGCCGCCCTTCTCCAGAAGCGAGTCGATGGTCGCCGGAACGGTTTTCGCCATGATCGATGTCCCTAACGTAGGAGATAGCCCTTATGCCGACCGATGTAGCTTTCGCGCGGAGGCGGCTTGGGTGCGGGCGGCAGGGGCGGTTGAGGCGGAGCACCTGGTGTTGCGGTCGGGGGCTCGTCGTCGGTCGGCTCAGGCATGCGACCAGCCGCGACGAACTTGCCGCTCAAGGCTTGAAGCCCGCACACGGCCGCGTAGGCGTAGACAAAGCAGACACCGACCTCGCGAGGGACGTTCGGCTTGTCCCATTCGGTGAAGCCCTGCCGCCGGGTGACCAGACGCTCCCGCGTCATCTGAACGAAGAACTCTTCATCGACCGGCCGCGAACCGTTGGCGGCAGTCGCAGGGAAGTGGACGTAACGAGGGCCCGGCTTGGCGGTCGCAAGCGAGCCATAGGCCCAATCGCGTGCCGCGTTGCCGCTGATCATGTACCAGACCGAACCGAGCTTCGAGGATGGCTTGCGCGGCCAGACCTTTCCCCGGCGCCCGAGCTTCTCGGATGATCCCTTGATGGCCCAGATGCGTCGCTGCCGACGTTCGTTGGCGAAGGCATAGGTCTCCGCCGTGTGATGGCCGCCCGAATCGATGGCGGTCCCACGGATGTCCATCATCTGGCCGTCGGTGCGCTGAAACCGGCGCTGAAGCAGAACGTCGAGGACCCGCCACACGTCTGGCAGGGCAGGGTCGCCCTGCAGCACAAAGTGGCCGATCAACCAGCATTCCAGCCCTCGGCCCCAGCCATAGACCGAGACCTCGATTCGGGCGTTGAGACCCGACTGAACGTCAGCGCCGGCCGTGAGGAACTGCGCTTCGAGCGGCACCTCGGCCTGGTAGGTTTCGAGCCGCTCGATGAACCGGCTTGCCTTGATCTCCTGCCCGTAAACGACCTTGAACGGCCGACCGAGCCGCAGATTGACGAAGGGCTGAACCAGCGTCGCCGGATCATCCTGCGCGTCGATCCACTCCTGGACAATGATTGGCCAGGAGGCGTTCGCGTTGAGCGACATGCCGGTCCAGAGGTGGAAGCCGACGTGGCCCTCTTGCTTCGGTGTAGCGGTCGAGCGCCACTCGCCCCGGCCGTCCATCCAGGCCTTGCTGCTTTCGTCGATGACGCAGCCGCATTTGCCGACGTACCAGGTGGATGTCACCCGGCGGTTTTCGTTGATCTCCCACTTGAGGCCGAAGGGCGAATCCTTGTCGCCCCATTCGAGGAATTGATCTTCACCGCACTGCGGACACGGCACGAAATAGCGCCGCTGATCGCTTTGCAGCCATAGCTTCCAGATGCGCGACGTCTCCTCGAGGAGTGGCGTCGAGCCTCGTATCTGCTTGCGATCGTAGAACTGCTCGCCTCGGGTCCAGAACAGCGAGAGCTTGTCGCCCTGGCTCTTTGGCCCCGGTGTCCACCCTTCACCGTCGATCTCATCGGCGGCCTGGAACCGAGCCGAGTATCGACGGAAAGCGTCATCCGCGGCCGCTCCCACGAGCCGCACCGATGCACCGTTCGACATCCGGAAGAACGTCGCCTTGTCCGGCTTCTCGCCCTTGCGGGCTGGACGCATCATGGATCGAAGCACCGGCGTCTCGCGCAGCATCGGCGCGATTTCGGTGCCCCCGAAGTCCTCGGCGTCCTCCTTCACGGGCTGGGCGATGGCGCACAGCGTCGGATCGTGGTGCAGATGGTAGCCGACGGCCAGCGTGAAGCATCGGGTATAGCCGACGCGTGCCGCTTTCAACACTGTCACCAGCGGGATGGAGGGGTCGCACATCGCGTCCATCAACCCACGCTGATAGCCGTAAAGCGTGACTGGGCCTGACTCGGCGCCGGTGCTCTCCGCCCATTCCGACCCGCTCATGCGCGGCTGAAACATCAAAGCACTGTCGAACAGCGCCGAAACCGATGAGTAGAAAGCCCGGAAACCTGATCGATAGTCGCCGCGCCGATGGCGGCTAATCCTCTCCGTCGCTGTCGTCATGATCGGTGCTGCGCGTGCCCTGCCACATGCCGTCAAGTTCGACGCTGGCGGCTTCGAATGCGCGGTTTAGTTCCTGGTGACAGACGTCCCTGATCTCGGGTGCCGACTTCATCACCGCCGTTCGCCCCGCGATTTTCGAACCGGCGTTGCCGAGGCTCGCTTTGAGCACCTGGCAGAACGCCGCCATGACCGCTTCAGCCCGATCCCGCGCCACCACGGTGTTCAGCGCTTCGTCGGCCTCGACCTCCGCCGTGATCGCATTAGCGACGGCGCGGCGCCGGTCAGCCTCGGCCTTTGATATGTTGCCGCCGTCGTCCTGGTAGCTGGCAAGGGCATCCTCAACAGCGCGCCGGATGCGCCAGTCGACGATCGCCGAGACTTCCAGCTGCCATTCGAGGCCGCGATCCCGATCCGCCTGAGTCACGGCTGGGCAGCCTTCGCCGAGCCACTTGCTGAGCGTGTTTCTCGTCACGCCCAAGACCAGCGCCGCCTCGGAAAGGCTGACGGTCTTCCGTCCCGATTTGGCGGGGGGTGCTGATGCTGACTTGGTTTTCAAAGTTTCTCAGCCGGTTATGGGCTGCGGTCGCGCGTACCCCGCCCCGGAGGGGGCCTTACCAAGGACCCAAGATTTTGATTGGGCTGTTCACGTCGGATTATTTTATGCGCGTATAAGATTGTCCGTCTATTGTTTCGGCATACCGGTTAAGGGTGGTTTTACTCAGCCGCCGCTGCGAACATCCTGCCCGATCCGCTATGATCTGCCCTCGTCTTCAGGGCATGGCAGCATGCACACAGCAACTGGACTTCGTTCTTCCACTCTCCCCGAATGATCTTTCGATAGGCGCGGTCGGAATCTTGCCTTGTTCCAACACCGGCAGTCTTACGCAGGATTGGCTTAACGTGGTCGAACTCCAATGCCTCAGGGACATCAAACCCACACCACTCACACGCGCCACCCATGCAGTGGATCGCCTGTAGGCGAAGCCGATGTCGGTGCACCCGTGAGATATGCCTTCTTCGTTCTAACCGCGCGGGACGATGAAGGGCAGCCTCTTCTTTTTGCTGCAAAATGTATGCGGCAAGCCGAGCTAATCCCGCGTCGCGCTGAGAAGTCCTCTTCTCGAGGTAAGCAACTCGCTTAGCTGGATCGAGGGGGACATCCTGCGGTATGCCAAGCTCGGCTTTTCTTGCTCGATGTCGCCTTTTGTGATCCTTGATCCTATCGACGTTTGCTTTCCGCCATACGACTCTGTCTTCAGGATTTTGGAACGGCATCAAAGCCTCATCTGACAAATAGTCAGACTATGATCTACATCCTTCCCGATGCTTTTCGAACAGATTTCTTCGCTTTGGAGGGCTAGGCAGTGGTACGCTGGACTAGGCTAAGCCGGGCAGCATCCCTGAGCCATCAAGCCCTGCATCTTGGCGATGGCGGCGATCTCGATCCGTTTGACCCGTTGAGGGCTCATGCCGAGGAATTCGCCCAGCGCGTTCAGCGGGGCGATGTCATCGGTGAGCCAGCGTTCCTGAACCACCAGGCGCTCCTGTTCGTCGAGAGCCGAGAGCGCGGACTTCAGCGCGGCGGCGGTCTCGTCGTCTTCGATCGCACCGAAGGCAAGATCATCGGGCAGCGGAGCATCGTCATGCAGGTTGTCGCCGATCTCGGCCTCGCCGTCTTCGTCCCATGGAGCCGGGGCGTTCAGCGAGATATCGCCGCTCAGCCGCGCGTCCATGATCTCGACGTCGCGGAGAGATACACCGAGCGCCGATGCGATGGCGGATCGAACAGAAGCAGGATCGACCGATGCGTCCCGATCGAGCTTCGCCTTCATGCTCCGAATTCCGAAAAACAGCTTCTTCTGATCGGCGTCCGTGTACACTCGGACGATCGACCAGTTCCGAAGCACGAAGTCCCATGTGCAAGCCCGGATCCACCAGGCGGCATAGGTCGAGAACCTGACCTCCCGCCCCGTGTCAAACCGGGAGGCCGCTTCGAGTAGCCCGACGATGCCTTCTTGAATCAGGTCCTCTTCGAACAGGCCGTAACCGCGCAGCGAGCGGGCCTGTTTGATGGCGAGCCGCACGTTGCAGATGATCAGCCGGCCGAGCGAGGCTTCGTCGCCTTCTCGGCACGCCGTGATCAGGATGCGCTCTTGCTCGGCATCGAGCCGAGGTGCGGTCCTCGCCGCGTTCAGCAGCAGGTTTCCGACGTCACCATGTGCGGGCATGGCGCCTCACGTCATTTTCGTGACTTTGGTTCGGTAGGGTCCGGCGCGGTACGCATTGGTCCGCTTCGGTTCGCGAGGCTACGCTTCGGCGCGACGAGCTTGGCTTGGCTTCCGAAGGCCAGAAACAACAAAGGCGCCTTGCGGCGCCTCCGACGCAATTCCTGCGCCTAAATGGTTGATGGCATATCTCGGTCCGGAAAACAAGCGCAAAATCAGAGCCTCGCGCCACCCACACTCGTCTTTGTCGCGCACCGCTCGCACAGCCGGTTGCCGATACCCGCACTGGGGAACGTTCGGCCGCAGTTTAGGCAAGGCCGCTCACGCGCGACCTGATTGCCGCTGAAGACCGTCGTGGCCTCGTCGATGGCTTCGATCATGAAGCCCGCCTGTTCGGCCAGGGAGGCCCAGCGGTCGGCGTTGGGGCCATGCTTCTCCCGCCATGCGAGGCAGATCTCCACGATGCCCGCCATATCGGTCAGCGCACCGTCGGTGGCGTCGTCGAGGTCGGACCCCGAAGGGATGTTCTCCCGCGGAACATGCCTTTTGCCTTGACCAATATGGCCGTGAACTTCGATGGCGGCCTGCACCACATCCTCGGCCTCGCCGATCTGGTTCATGACGCCGCCGAACGTCCGAGCGAAGTCCTTCCACACGACGACATAGGCGCCGTAGCGGGCACGCCATCTCGTCAGTTCCTCGAAGGCATCCTTGGCCTTCTGGACAGCGGCGGCTGATTCACCGTGCAGCACGTTGTGGCCGTGGTTCAACGCTGACTTCTGTTGCGGCCGCACGATCTTGTAGGCCGGCATCACGCGGGGCCGGTTGTCCTCCAGGACGCGGATCCGGATCGCCCGCATCATGGTCCCGGCCTGGTGAAGCCGGAAGCGATCGGCCGCCACCTCGTCGTTCCATTCGAAGTAGCGGTTCAGCGGCGAGTTCGAGGATCGGGCCGTGTCGACGATCGCGCGCTCGGTCACGTCGCCCTGTTCGGCCATCACCTCAAGTTGCGGTCCGATGACGTCGGCATCGGCCTTGGTGAAGCCCGAGGCGGCGGTGGCGAAGTATTCGCGGAGGCTGAGGGGCGCTGTCATGGAGTCATTGCTGCGGATGGATGTGATTCGATGGGCTTTGCTGTGGTGTGCTTTTCCCCGCTTCGGGAATATGCGGAAGGTCGTTCAGGACAAAGGTCTTTGCTTTGATTTGGCAAGCTGTACTGGAACGTCTGTAGCGTGGTGTGCTTTCTGCGCTTTGTCCCGGAATTCAAGAGGTCTCACGCCGCCAGGGCGGCCGATCCGGTTTCGCTCAGCGTGAACTGGCCGAACGTGCCGTTGCATTCGGGCCGCCAGGCGCCGATGCCGACCGAGAAGCCGGCGATCTGGAAGAGGTTCAGGATCTGGGCCTGACCAATGATCGAGGCGTTGAAAACGACCGGGATTTCCATAGCCCAGGGCATGAACTGCGGCCTGTAGGCCATACTCGATTTCATGCCCTGCAGCCTGATCGTGTCTGAACGCATCGTCGGCGCCGGCCCGATGATCGGGATCAAGTCACCCATGATGTTGAGCGCACCACGAAGGTGCGTCATCTTCTCGTCGGCGAAGCGACCGCCGGCCGCGACGAGCGCCTTCTTGATGCCGACCGCCGGGAAGCCGAAGACGCCCGCTGCGATCATGTGCGTAGCCGCCTTGAACTCCGCCTCCGGGTCGCGCGCCTCTTTCGCCAGCTTGGCCTTTTTCTGCTGTTTTTCCTCGATGTTAGCGATGCTCGCCTCGGAAAATCGGTTCGTCAGCAACGGCGTGGCGCCGACGATCGAGACGAGCATCGTCTGCAGCCGGATTTCGGGAATGGTGATGGTTTTCTCGGTCATGGGTATGTCCTTTCGGTTCAGATAAGCGACCAGTGCGTGGCGAGGGTGAACAGGCCTTCGCGAAGGCGGTCCATGCCGGCGGCGAGGACCGCTTCATTGCCGGCGCCGGGGATGTGGATGTGGGCCGCATCCTTCACGCCCATCTCGAAACAGACGACGTCGACCGTCAGACGAGCGGCGCCACGATGCGGGGCAGCGATGAACCAGCCCATCGCCCGAACCGCCTCCCTGAACAGCCCTCGATTGTGAGCCGCGCGCGCCGTCTTCGGCATCCCGCAAGCAGCTCCATCTCCCGAGCCACCACCGACGACGGAGGACACGTCTTGCGCCGAGATGCCGCCGAGACCCCCTTCGTAGAAATGCCTGTACAGTTTCGACGCGGCTTCGAACATCGCCTGGTTGGTGCGAGGCACGGGGTCGAGTTTCCGCCGGTCCCTCAGACGCTCTATAGGTGCCGGAGCGCGATAAAATCCGGCTCGGGTCTG
>CAXSEU010000070.1:7663-11403 GCA_964236485.1 uncultured Lichenihabitans sp.
GATGATCATTTTTTGCCAAGCGCTGCCGAGTCGGCTTCAGTGGCCTTGCGGTCGCGAGCACCCGCTCGGGTTTACCGGCACCGGCGCGGCGCGCGGCCTGGAACGCCTTGAACGCGGCGGGCGACAGGTCTGAAGGCTTCGCCGTCGAACCGGTCGCGACGCCGGCGGAGGCCGACTGACCGGCCGGCCTACGTGGCTTGCGTTTCTTCGTCAAAGGTCAGACCTCCCCCAGATTTGCGCACATATTTGCGCAGCAACGCTTGACCACCACATCGTTGGTGTGTATAAACTTGCGCATTGGAGAGCACCAATGCCGCAGGTCGAAACCAACGCCCGCAAAATCCTGGACCGACTTGCGGCGGAAGGTTGGGCGGTCGAGGGCGGCTCCAAGCACACGAAGCTCGCTCACCCGAGCAAGCCGGGGATCAAGATCATGGTGCCCCGACACCGCGAGCTCACGCCGGGCGTGGCCCGGTCCATCGCCAGGGCGGCCAGCTGGATCTGAGACCGCCCCATGACCCCGAAAGGATGATCCCATGGCACAATATCTTGCCCTGATAGACGAGGCGGACGGCGCCTTCGGTGTCGTCGTCCCCGACTGCCCCGGCTGCACCGCGATGGGGGAAAGCTTCGAGGAGGCGTACGTCAATGCGGTCGAAGCTCTGCGTGAATGGATGGCCGACCGCCTAGCTGACGGGTTTACGGCACCCGAGGCCCGCACGTTCAAGACGTTGTTAGGTGATTCGAACCTCACCAAAGACTTTTCAGCCGGACCCGTGGTTGCCAGCGTACCGCTGTTGCTCGATGCAGGGCGGCCAGTTCGCGCGAACATCTCGCTCGATGCGGGTCTTCTGGCGTCGATCGACGAGGCCGCCAAGTCTCGAGGTCTCACCCGATCGGCGTTCCTGGCCTCGGCGGCGCGCGAGAAGATCGCGGCAGGACGGTAGGTCACAGCGGCATCTCCATCTGACCGGCGGCACGAACCCGCCGCACCTCCACGCGCACAGACCGGCCTTTGCGGCTGGTGATCGAGCGGGGCTTCGGTGGCATAGGCGTGGGTTGCACCGGCCCCTTGAACACGGCGTCGGCGCGCTCACGGGCCGACAGGGCCCGGGGAACCGCCATTTGGGCAGGCCGGGCCGCCGGCAGCGCTGCAGGGGTCGTACGGTCCCGCTCGGCGTCGATCCGGCGAGCCATTCGGCTGAGCCAGTGCACCAGTTCGGCGCGATCGTAGATGCACTCCGTCGGCATGTGCCGCAGGTCGTCGGCGATGCGCTTCAACGCCGCCCGCCCCTCGGCAGGCAGCGGCACGCGGTCCGGCACGGCACGGTAGCGGGGTGATGCCGGCATGGCGTTCACGCGACGCCCCGCTGGTCGGCACATCCCGCGGCTTCGATCAATCGTTCGGGGACACGGCAACCGGGCTGTCCGTGCCTTGGTCCCCACTGGTCGAGCCATTCGCCCCGCTTCAGGAAATCGACGACCATGGGCTCCGAGGCCGACACGCCACCGCCGAAGTCGACGCGCGGCTCGGCCGGTTTCTGCCCGCCGGCAGCAGCCTCGACGTAGCCGTCGAAGCGACGTTCGTTGAGGAACCGGTCAGCGTAGACGGGCTGGTAAGTCGGGTTTTTTCGGCAGTGTGCCAGGAACCCGGGGATGGCAGCGACGGCCTTGCGCCGATCCTCCGCCGACAGCTTGGCCCAGACGGCTGCCGCCTTCTTTTTCGACATGTTGGCGCTGGTCGGGTAGAGCGGCCAGAACTCCTCCTCGAAATCGCTTGGATAGGGTTTTTGGGCCCGGTCCGGCATTGCCGGTTCCGGGCAAGATTCTTCCTTTTTATCTCCTCCATCCTCCATCTGTGGAGAATTCCGAGACTTTTGCGGAACTGATGGTGGTTGAGGCGATGGCGGTTTCGACTTTGGCGGAACTGGCGAAGGTTGATGTGGTGCTGGTGGGGAACTCGACCCCCCTTCATCGTCATCAGGTTCCGTACTGGCCGCCTCTGAAGCAACGTAAGTTCGGAACTCAGCCGGCATAGGGTGGATGGATTTCGGTTTTTTGGGGCGCTGAAACCGGCAGAAGTTCCGTACCGCGCCATAGTCACGGCCCGCGACGGTGTAGCGCTTCACCATGTTGGCGGCTTCAAGCTCCGCCAGGAGCGGCACGGCAATCCCCTCGTCAGCCGACATCAACCGCATCTTGATCGTGATCGGCTTCCACTCGAACACGCCGCCATCGTCTGCCTCGGTCCAGAGGCCGATGAATAACAGGCGAGCCGCATGTGAGCATGAGACGAAGGCCTCGTCGGTGAAGAGGCCAGGATGGACCGAGCGAATACGCGCCATTATCGGCCCATCCGTTCTGCGGCATGCGTGTCCTCGGCTTCAATTTGGTCCACCTCCGCAGGCACGAGCGGTTCTGGCAAGTCGCTCAAAGGGCCTCCTCGCGAGCTTGATTTCCCATGGTCGAGCAGGACACGTCGCACCACAGATGGACGGTGCACGTCGGTCCGGCGCGGTTCTTGCCGAGAATCAGTTCGGCGGTGTTCCGGTGCTTGAGGAGGTTGGCGACAGCCTCCGGGTCCGATGCCCGGTATTCCGCCGACTTCTCGATGTAATAGGCCTCGCGATGGATGAACCCGACGACATCGGCATCGGCCTCGAGGTCCCCGGATTCACGCAGGTCCGATAGCGTCGGGCGCTTGTCTTCGCGTCCCTCGAGCGCGCGATTGAGCTGCGCCAGGAGAACGACACAGACATCCTCGTCCTTGGCGAGCTGCTTGAGGCTGTAGGATATCTCCCCGACCTCGTAGACCCGGTTTCCCTTGTACCGGTCGCTGGCCTGGATCTGCTTCAGGTAGTCGATGAAGACGACCTTCAACTCGACGCCTTTGGCCGCCATCCGGTCACGTTCGGACCGGACACGGATGCGGATGTCGGCCGGCGTGAGGCGGGATGCCACATCGATCGCCAGCGGCATCCCGGTCAGTCGGTCGCGCGCCTCCTCCAGCGCCCATATCTCGTCGGCCGCCAGTTCGCCGCGCATGATCCGCTGGAATGTGATCGGCTGCCGGTGCGCATAGGCGAGATCGGCCAGCATACGGGCAACCATCTGGGGCTTTGGCACCTAGAGCGAAAACCCTTTTGCCGATGCCCGGCCTCGCGCCGACCACCCACAAGGTTCCGGGCTGAAAGCCTTCGGTCGCGCGATCGAGGTCGGTAAACCCCGTGCTGATCAGCTTCGGCTTCGCCTCCCCGGCTAGGACGCGGTGGAGATGATCGATCGCTTCCGTCGCGCCCGCGTGAGCCTCGAAGCGTGTGCTACGCGTCTTGTCGTCAGCCGCCAGAGCATGAAGCGCCACGATGGCCTCGCCTGCCATCTGGGCGGGCCTGACGTCGACAGGCGAGTCGTAGGCTAGGTTCGCCACCTCTTCGGCGACTTCGATGATCTTGCGGCGCACGGCGAGGTCGTGGATGCCGATCGCGTAGTCCTTCGCCTGGAGCGGACTGGGGCTTTCCGAGCGCAGGTGTACAAGGTAGCTGGCGAGGTTGAGTCCCTCGGTGATCCGATGCTCGCCGAGATAGCTCTTGAGCGTCAGCGGGGTTGCGGACTGCCCCGCGCCGATCATTTTCGCCGTCACGTCGAAGATCCGGCGGTGCACTTCTTCGGAAAAGTCGTCGACCGACACGATGCCGGCCACGATCTCCATCACCGCGTTGTTGAGAAGGATCGCGCCGATG